>DATKAO010000154.1 GCA_035498015.1 Myxococcota bacterium | reverse complement strand
ACCCGGAGGATCTCGAGCTCGGGCGCTACGCAGGCGACGAGCTAGACTTCGGCCCGGTCGTTCTGGAAATCCTGTCGCTCGCGTGGCCCATGCAGCCACTCTGCTCGGAGTCGTGCCTTGGGCTGTGCCCGATGTGCGGCGCCGTGCGCAGCAAGCAAGCCTGCGCCTGCGAGACGAAGCAGACCAGCCGGCCGTTCGCAGGGCTGGGACAGATGCTCGAGGAATCGCGCCAGAGACCCCGCCGCCGAAAGTGAGAAGGATTCCGTCATGGTTGGTCCCAAGAAAAAGATGTCCAAGTCGCAGTCGCGAATGCGGCGCGCGCACGACGCGCTGACTCCGCCCGCCCGCTCGACTTGCCCGAAGTGCGGGGCCATCAAGCGCCCGCATCGGGTCTGCGCCGAGTGCGGTCACTATCGCGACCGGCAGATCTTCCAGGTCGAGGCGGAGCAGGAGGTGTAAGGCCGCTGGCCGCACCGAATGCGGGCGCGATGCTGGCAGTCGTCTTCCCCGGACAGGGCTCGCAGGCCGTCGGTATGGCGACGGACTTCGCGGAGCGCTTCCCCGGCGCGCGCGCGGCGCTCGACGAGGCCGACGCGGCGTTCGGCGGCGGGCTCGTCGACCTGATCGCGCGCGGACCCGAGTCGGAGCTCGCGCGCACGGAAGTGACTCAGCCGGCGGTGCTCGCGGCCTCGATCGCCATCTGGCGCGTGGTCGAGACACGCCTGCCCAACCCGCCGCTCCTGTTCGCGGGTCACAGCCTCGGTGAGTACGCGGCGGTGGTGGCTGCGGGCGGGCTGCCGCTGGCCGACGCCGTGAAGCTCGTGCGCCGGCGCGGCGCGCTGATGCAGGAGGCCGTGCCGCAGGGCGAGGGCGCGATGGCGGCCATCCTGGGCTCGGACCCCGAGACCGTGGCGCGCATCTGCCGAGAGACTCCCGGCGTCGTGGCGCCGGCGAACTTCAACTCACCCGTGCAGACCGTGATCGCGGGGCGCAGCGCGGCCGTGCGAGCGGCCGGCGAGGCGCTGCTCAAGGCCGGCGCCAAGCGCGTGGTGCCGCTCGAGGTGTCTGCCCCCTTCCACTGCGAGCTCATGACGCCCGCGATGGAGAAGCTCACGCCCGAGCTCGGCGCGGCGGGCTTCCGCGAGCTGCGTACGCCGGTGGTCTCGAACGTCGACGCCAAGCCCTACACGTCGGTCGCCGACGCGCGCGCGCGCCTGCGCGCGCAAGTGACTGCGCCGGTGCGCTGGGTCGAGTGCGTGCAGGCGCTGATCGCCGCGGGCGCGCAGCTCGAGCTCGAGGTCGGGCCCGGCAAGGTGCTGAGCGGCCTGGCGGCGAAGATCGACCGCAACCTGGGCCGCGCCAACGTGGAGAAGCTGGCCGACCTCGAGGGCGCGGTGGCGCGCGCCGCGGAGGTGACCGCATGAGTGACTCGCTGGCCGGCAAGGTGGCGCTGGTGACCGGTGGCTCGCGCGGCATCGGCCGCGCGATCGCGATCGAGCTGGCGCGCGCGGGCGCCCAGGTCGTGTTCACCTACGTGGCGAACCCCGAGGCGGCGCGCGAGACCGAGAAGGCGATCGCCGAGGCCGGCGGGTCCGGCAAGGCCGTGCGCTGCGACGTGGCCGATCACGAGGCGGTCGAGGCGCTGGTCGCCGGCATCCTGCAGGAGCACAAGCGCATCGACGTGGCCGTGAACAACGCCGGCATCGCGCGCGACCAGCTGATCTTGCGCATGAAGCCCGAGGATTTCGACGCGGTGATCGCGACCAACCTGCGCGGGGCGTGGAGCGTGTGCCGGGCGGTCGCGAAGCCCATGCTGAAACAGCGCTTCGGCCGGATCATCAACTTGTCGTCGGTCGTGGCCGGAATGGGAAACCCGGGACAGAGCAACTACGCGGCCAGCAAGGGCGGGCTCGAGGCGCTCACCCGTTCGCTGGCGCGCGAGATCGGCAGCCGCAACGTGACCGTGAACGCGGTCGCGCCGGGCTTCATCGACACCGACATGACCAAGGACCTGCCCGAGCAGGCCAAGGCGGTGCTGGTCGAGCGCATTCCGCTCGGCCGGCTGGGCACGGGGGAAGACGTGGCCGGCGCGGTGCGCTTCCTGGCGAGCGACGCGGCGAGCTACGTGACGGGTCAAGTGATTCACGTGAACGGGGGCTTGGACTGATGGCGGTCGAGGACAAGATTCGTGAGATCATCGTCGAGCAGCTCGGTGTGTCTGCCGAGGAGGTCGTGCCCGAGGCGTCGTTCATCGACGACCTGGGCGCGGACTCACTCGACATCGTCGAGCTGGTGATGGCGATCGAAGAGGAGTTCGGGCTCGAGATCCCGGACGAGGACGCCGAGCGCATGCAGAGCATCGCCGACGCGATCAACTACGTGGAAGAGCGCACGGCGGGAAGGGACGACTGACTCGATGGCGCGCATGCGCTCTCGCACGATCGAGCTGCACCGCGTCGTGATCACCGGCATGGGCACGGTGAATCCGCTGGGCAACGACGTGCCGACGAGCTGGAACGCGGCGCTCAAGGGCGTGTCCGGCGTCGCGCTGCTCGAGGGCTTCGACACCAGCGATCTGCCGGTGAAGTTCGGCGCGCAGATCAAGGGCTTCGACCCCGAGACCCTGATCGAGAAGAAGGAAGCGCGCCGCTACGACAAGTTCCTGCAGTACGCCACGGCGGCCGCGGTCGAGGCCATGAACGACGCCGCGTGGGTCGTGCCGCCCGAGCGCTCCGAGCGCACGGGCGTGCTGATCGGCACCGGCATCGCGGGCTTGCAGACCATGTACGACAACTGCGAGGCGCTCGCGAACCGCGGCCCGCGCCGCATCTCGGCCTTCTTCGTGCCCTACGCGATCGCGAACATGGCCTCGGGCGTGGTGTCCATGCGCTACGGCGCGCGCGGGCCCAACTCGTGCGTGGTGACCGCCTGCACCACCGGTACCCACGCCATCGGCGACGCGTTCCGCATCGTGCAACGGGGCGACGCCGACGTGATGATCGCGGGCGGTGTCGAGGCGCCGGTCAACCGGCTGGGCGTCGCGGGCTTCGCCGCCATGCGCGCGCTCTCCACCCGCAACGACGACCCGCAGCGCGCGAGCCGGCCGTTCGACCGCAATCGCGACGGCTTCGTGATCTCGGAGGCCGCGGGCGTGGTCATCCTGGAGTCACTCGAGCACGCGCTGGCGCGCGGCGCGCGCATCCACGCCGAGGTGGTCGGCTACGGCATGTCGGGCGACGCCAACCACATGACCGCGCCGCCCGAGGACGGCATCGGCGCACAGCTCTCCATGCGCGCCGCGCTGCGCGACGCGGGCATCGCCCCCGAAGAGGTGGGCTACATCAACGCGCACGGCACCAGCACCGAGCTCAACGACAAGATCGAGACACTCGCCATCAAGCGCGTGTTCGGCGAGCACGCCCGGCGCCTGGCGGTGTCTTCGACCAAGTCGATGACCGGACACGCGCTGGGCGGCGCCGGCGGCATCGAGGGAATCTTCACGGCGCTGGCGGTCAAGCAGGGCAAGCTCCCGCCCACCATCAACCTCACCGACCCCGACCCCGAGTGCGACCTCGACTACGTGCCGAACGTCATGCGCGAGGTGCCCGTGCGCGTGGCGCTCTCGAACTCGTTCGGCTTCGGCGGCACCAACGGCACGCTGGCAATCGCGCGCTACGATCGCGACACCTGAGCCCCGGAGGACCCCGCCGATGAAGCTCCGCCACGCCGACCCCGAGATCGCCGCCTCGATCGCGCGCGAGGTCGACCGGCAGCAGACCAGCCTCGAGCTGATCGCCAGCGAGAACTTCACCTCGCCCGCGGTGCTCGAGGCCGTGGGCACCGCGCTCACCAACAAGTACGCCGAGGGCTACCCCGGCAAGCGCTACTACGGCGGCTGTGAGTTCGTCGACGAGGCCGAGGTGCTGGCCATCGAGCGCGCCAAGCGCCTGTTCGGCGCCGAGCACGCCAACGTGCAGCCGCACTCCGGCTCGGGCGCGAACATGGCGGCGTACTTCGCGGCGCTCGAGCCGGGCGACAAGATCCTGGGCATGGAGCTGTCACACGGCGGCCACCTGACTCACGGCTCGCCCGTGAATTTCTCGGGCAAGTTCTTCGAGTTCGTGCGCTACGGCGTGGCCGGGCCCGAGCAGCGCATCGACTACGACCAGGTGCGCCAGCTCGCCAAGCAGCACCGGCCCAAGATGATCCAGACCGGCTACAGCGCCTACCCGCGCACGATCGACTTCGAGGCCTTCGGCGCGATCGCGCGCGAGGTCGGCGCCGTGCTGTTCGCCGACATCGCGCACATCGCGGGCCTGGTCGCGGCCGGCGTGCACCCCTCGCCCGTGGGTCACGCGGGCATCGTCGCCACCACCACTCACAAGACGCTGCGCGGACCGCGCGGCGGCATGGTCCTGTGCAACCAGAACTTCGCCGAGGCGATCGACAAGGCGGTCTTCCCGCTGACTCAGGGCGGCCCGCTCATGCACGTGATCGCCGGCAAGGCGGTCGCGCTGCTCGAGGCCGCGCGGCCGGAGTTCAAGGACTACGCGGCCCAGATCGTGCGCAACTCGCGCGCGCTCGCCGAGTCAGTCGCCGCGCGCGGCTTCCGCCTGGTCTCGGGCGGCACCGACAACCACCTGTTCGTGATCGACTTCGGCGCAGGCGGGATCTCGGGCAAGAAGGCCCAGGACACGCTCGACCGGGCCGGCATCACGACCTCGAAGAGCACGGTGCCCGGCGAGAAGCGCTCGCCCTGGCTCACCAGCGGCCTGCGCGTGGGCACGCCCGCGCTCACCACGCGCGGCATGCGCGAGCCCGAGATGAAGCGCATCGGCGCCTGGATGGCGGACGTGCTGGACCGGCCCGACGACGCGGCGCGCATCGCGAAGATCCGCAGCGAGGTGGCCGAGCTCTCCAAGAGCTTCCCGCTGCCGTACACGCCACCGGTCTGAGCGAGCGACCGCGATGCGCTGCCCCTTCTGCGATCACCCCGACACCAAGGTGATCGACGCGCGGAATCAGCGCGACGCGGCCGTGAAACGCCGCCGCCGCGAGTGCTCCGAGTGCGGGCGGCGCTTCACGACTTACGAGCGGATCGAGGACCTGTTCCCGATGGTCGTCAAGCGCGACGGACGGCGCGAGCTGTTCGACCGGCTGAAGATCATCACCGGCATCCAGAAGGCGTGTCAGAAGCGGCCGGTGTCGGTCGACGCGATCGAGCAGGCGGTGGTGCGCATCGAGCGCGTGATTCTCGACAGCGGCGAGCGCGAGATCGCGAGCACCCGCATCGGCGACGAGGTGCAGGCGGAGCTGCGCGCGCTCGACCCGGTGGCCTGGCTGCGCTTCATGTCGGTGTATCTCGGCTTCGGCACGATCGAAGACTTCCGCGACGCCATCGACGAGCTGGCACCCAAGAAAGGTGAGTGACGCGGAGCGCGACGGCGCGTTCATGCGCGCCGCGATCGAACTCGCCCGCCGCGGCCGCGGCCGCACCGCGCCCAACCCGTGCGTCGGGGCGCTCTTGGTGAAGGGCGGGCGCGTGTTGGCGCGCGCGCGCACCGCCGACGGCGGCGCGCCGCACGCCGAGACCCGCGCGCTCGCGCGCGCCGGCGCCGCCGCCAGAGGCGCGACGCTCTACGTCACGCTCGAGCCCTGCGCGCACACCGGCCGCACGCCGCCGTGCGTCGACGCGCTGATCGCCGCGCGTCTCAAACGGGTCGTGGTGGGCATCGTCGACCCCGATCCGCGCACGTCGGGCCGCAGCTTGCGCCGGCTGCGCGCCGCGGGCATCGAAGTCGCGCTGGGGGTCGAGCGCGCGGCCTGCGCCGAGCTCCACGAAGGCTTCGCGTCACGAGTCACCCGGGGCCGGCCCTTCACCACCTTGAAGCTCGCGGCGAGCCTGGACGGCCGGATCGCCACCGAGAGCGGTGACTCGCGCTGGATCACCGGCCCGGCCGCGCGCGCCGCGGTGCACGCGCTGCGCGCGCAGGTGGACGCGATCGCGGTGGGCTCGGCCACGGCGCTCGCCGACGATCCCGAGCTCACCGCACGGCGCGGGAGCCGGATCGTGCACCGGCCCGTGCGCATCGCGGTGGACACCGGCCTGGTGGTTCCAGCCACCGCCCGGCTGTTCGCCCCGAACCCGATGGGCGCCTCGATCTCGCTCTGCGGGCCCCGTCCGGCCCCGCGCCGTCGCGCGCGCCTCGAGCGCGCCGGTGTGCGCCTCGTCCCGGTGCCGGCCCGCGGCGGCCACCTCGACCTGCGCGCCGCCTGGCGCGCGCTGGGGCGGCTGGGCGTGAACGACTTGCTGGTCGAGGGCGGGGGCCAGCTCGCTGCCGCCTTGTTGCGCGCGCGCCTGGTCGACCGCATGCATTTCTTCGTCGCGCCCGTAATCATTGGGGTGGAAGGTCGTCCGGTGCTGGGCGCGCTCCAGGTGAAGCGGCTGGCGAAGGCCCTTCGCCCGAGCCGTATCTCGTGGCATCGTCTCGGACCGGACCTGCACGCCATCGCGGAGCTCTGACCCATGCGAACCATCGAAACCCGACTCGACGCGCGCGGCCTGCGCATCGCGGCGGTGGTCTCGCGCTTCAACCACCTGATCACCTCGCGCCTGCTCGAGGGCTGCGCGGCGCAGCTCGTGGAGCTGGGCTGCGAGTCACTCGACGTGCTGTGGGTGCCGGGCTCGTTCGAGATCCCGCTGGCGGCACAGCGCGCCGCGCGCACCGGCCGCTACGACGGGCTGGTGGCGATCGGCACGGTGATCCGCGGAGACACCGCGCACTTCGAGTACGTGTGCCAGGGAGTCACCGACGGGGTCGGCCGGGTGGCCCTGGCCGAGAACCTCCCGATCGCTTTCTGCGTGCTCACGACCGACACCGTCGAGCAGGCGCTCGAGCGCGCGGCCAAGCCCGAAGAGCCCGGCTCGAACAAGGGCGCCGAAGCGGCCGAGGTCGTGACCGAGATGATCCGCCTCGCCCAGCGCCTGGAGGAGGGCTGAGCCATGGGCACGCACGGCCCCCGGCGCATGGCCCGCGAAGCGGCGCTGCAGGTGCTGTTCGCCGCCGACCTGGCGAGCGGCCAGCTCGACTCGCACGTCGTGCGCGACTCCTTCGACTCCGTGTGTGAGGAGTTCGACCTGCCCAAGCGCGCGCGCGAGCGGGCGCTCGAGCTGTGTCTGGGCGTGGTGCACCACCTGAAAGACATCGACCTCGCGATCGCCGCCGCCAGCGAGCACTGGAAGATCGAGCGGCTCGCGGCCGTGGAGCGCAACGTGCTGCGCATCGCCGGCTTCGAGCTCCTGTTCGAGCCGGAGACGCCCGCCGAGGTGGTGATCGACGAGGCCGTCGAGGTCGCGCGCCGCTTCGCCAGCGAGAAGTCGCCCGCCTTCGTGAACGGCGTGCTCGACGTGGTGGCGCGCCAGGCGCGCGGCCCGCGCGGGGGCGCCGCGTGAGTCGGCTGGAGCTGTCGCTCTTTCCCGGCTCGGTGACCGAGGCCCCGGCAGACACCATTCTCGTGCCCGTCCCCGAAGACGAGCGGCCGCTGCGCGGCGACGCGGGCCTGGTCGATTGGCGGCTGTGCGGGCTGATCTCGGAGCAGCTCCGCACCGGCTACGTCTCGGGTCAGCTGGGCGAGGCGGCGCTGCTGCCCGGCGCGCGGCCGCTGTCTCCCAGCCGGCTCCTGCTGGTGGGTGTGGGCGCAGCTCCCGCGCGCGGCGGCTCGCGGCCGATCCTGCGCGCCATGCGCTCCGCGGCCGGCAAGCTGCTCATGATGCACAGCCCCGCGGCGCTCCTGGCGTGCCCGGGCGCGATCGACTTCAACGACGACGCCGTGAGTCTCCTGCGCGGTCTCGTGCACGGGCTCGCCGAGAACCAGAGCGAGCAGGGCCTGCACGTGATCCTGCCCGACGGCGCGCGCAAGGAACGCGCGCTCCTGTCCGCACTGAGCGAAGTCGTCCCAGGCGCGCACAGCTGGGGCGTGTCACTGCACGTGAGCTGGGTCGACATCGACGGCGACGAGCTCCGCGCGCCGTCCTAGACCCTCCCGAAGCCCCAGGGTCGCATGGGCACCCTACCCATGCTCAGTCTTCCAGCGGCAAAATCCGATTCTTTGTCCGGATGAGTCTCGCCGGAAATCTGTCCGACTTGAGCTTGCCCGAGCTCTTGCAGGTCGTCGCGCTGTCGCGAAAGACCGGAGCGCTCGAGATCTGTTCCGAGCAGGGCGGAGTGGCGTGGCTCGGGCTGCGCGACGGCGGCATCGTGCGCGTGGCGCTCGAGAGCGGCGACTTGAACCGCGACGAGATCCTGCGCAAGGCGGGCCTCGACGAGGGCGGTGACTCCGACGTCGCCGCCGCCATGCTGTGGGACGCGGCGGTGCAGGCGATCCTCGCGATCTTCGACTGGGCCGAGGGCGATTTCACCTTCGAGCCGCTCGACGACCCGGCGCTGCAGTGGCGCGGGCCGCAGGGCATCCTGCTGCCGAGCCCCCTGTCTCCCGAGTTTCTCGCGCTCGAGGGCGCGCGCCTCGAAGACGAGAGCGCCGCACAGAACGTCGACGTGGTGTTCGAGGGCGAGGAGCCGCCCGCGAAGGCCGAGCCGGCAGTCACCGAGCCGGAGCCGGAGCCGGAGCCAGAGGAGATCGAGGTCACCGAGGCCGAGCCCGAGCCGATCGCAGCCAGCGCGGAAGAAGTCGAGGAGGAGGAGGTCGAGGCTGCGCCCGCCCCGAGCGTGCCCGAGATCGAGCCGCCGCCCGAACAGGAGCCGGCCCCCGACCTCGAGGCCGCGCCGCTGGTGCCGCCGCGCGAAGACGACGACACGCCGGTGCGCATGCGCCTGGGAGTCACTCCGGCCAGCGCGCGGCCCGCGCTGCGCGATCCCGACGCGACCGTGGTGTCGGGCACGCCGCTCGCCGACAGCGACGAGCCGGTCACCACCGAGGTGCGCGTTCCGGGCACGGCCAAGCTCCCGACCTCGCTGATCTGCATCGATGCCGACCTGCCGCTGCTCGAGAAGCTGAAGTCCGGGCTCGCCAGCCAGCCGATCCGCGTGCACATCTTCCAGAGCCCGGCCGACGCGCTGGCGCGCTTCAAACAGTACGTGGTGCGCGGCGAGATCCCGGCCGTGGTGCTGGGCTCGGCGGTCGAGGACCCGATCGACGCGCGCCAGGGCCTGGGCTGGCGCCGCTTCGCGGGCCGCATGCTGGCGATCGCGCCCCGCATGCGCCTCGTGGTGCTGGCCAAGCTGGGCGAGAAAGTCGCGGCACCGGGCCTCGCGGTCTTGCACCGGCCCGAGCCGCGGCCCAAGCCCGGCGACCTCGAGCACTTCCTGCGCGCGTTGACGAACGCGCTCGCCTCGGGCGCATAAAGCGTGGCCAAGTCACGGCCGATACTGCGTGCGGCTGCCTCCGGCGTGCACACATCAGTCACGCGACAAGTGGACGGCGCGGGCCTGCCCACGCTTCCGGACTCGAGGAGTCGCTCGTGATCGCCTCCTGCCCCCAGTGTCAGACCCGCTACCGGCTCGCCCGGGAGAAGATCGGTCCGCAGGGGGCCCGCATCCGCTGCAGTCAGTGCCAGACCATCTTCCGCGTGCAGGCGCCGCCCGAGGGCTCGCCGCCCACGCCGCCCGAGGCGAAGCCGTCGCCGGTGGCCGCCGCTCCCGCGAAGCCCGCAACTGTGCCGGCAGCGAAAGTGACTCCGCCGGCGCCCGCCGCGCCGCCGCCTGCGCCGCCCAAGCCCAAGCCGCTGCCGCCGCTCGCGCGCGCACTGATCGCGGAGCGCGACTCCGACGCGGCCAAGGCCGTGGTCGAGCTGTTCGCCGCGTGGCGCATCGAGAGCGACGTGGTCGACGACGGCGCCGAGGCGCTCGTGCACCTGTTCCGCCAGCCGCCGGCGCTTGCGGTGCTGGGCGAGGGCCTGCCCTCGCTGCCCGGCTCGCGCATCGCCGAGATCGCGCAGCGCGCCAGCGACCTGGCCGCCGTGAAGCTGATCCGCGTGGCGGGCTCGACCGACCAGACGGGCACCCCGGGCTACGACGCCGAGGAGATGCTCGAGGCCGGTGACTACCCCGCGGGCCTGGCCGAGATCCTGGAGCGGATCGGCGTGGGCGCGAAGCCGACCCAGGCAGTGACTCCGCCCGCGCCGGTCGCCAAGCCCGCTGCCCCCGTCGCGAAGCCGAGCCCCGTGGCCCCGCCCAAGCCCGCGCCTGCCCCGGCGGCCAAGCCGGCACCCGCCGCTCCGCCGCCACCCTCGAGTGACCCGGCGATCGCGGCGGCCGAACGCCTGGCGCGCATCGCCGTCTCCGACGTGATCCTCTACAACCAGGAGAAGTTCGCCGCGGCCGCCGCGCGCGGCACCGCGTCGAAGGAGCTCGCAGGCGAGCTCGCCGAAGCCCGCCAGCACTTCAACTCGCGCGTCGCCCCGGCCGTGCGCGCCGAACGCGACTTCCTGGTCGAAGAGCTCGAGCGCCGCGCGGCCCCTCTGCGGGCCTGATTGGCTTCGTTCGCCTGCGGCTCACTGCCGACATCGGACCGCGGGCCGATGTCCCGCGGTGGGGCTCGACCTGTGATCGCATGGGCACCCTACCCACGCTCGGCGCTTGCGGGCCTCGCTCAGGGCGGCCTTCGCTCGGCCTGATTGGCTTCGTTCGCCTGCGGCTCACTGCGCGCGCCTACGGCGCTTGCGGGCCTCGCTCAGGGCGGCCTTCGCTCGGCCGGTCCCCAATTGAGGGCTAATATCGCCAGCGATGAGTCGGTGGCGCGCGGGCCTGTGGCTCGCTGTGGTTCTCGCTCTGTCGGGGTGCGGCTATCAGGCGCTGAACGGCCGCAATCCGTTCGGACCCGGCGCCCAGTCGATCGAGCTCAAGTCGTTCGAGAACGACACGCGCGAGCCTGGCTTGGAGCAGCTCGTGGGCGAGGCGATGAACGAGGAGTTCGCGCGGCGCGGCTTGCTGAAGCCGCAGCTCGAAGGGCAGGGGGCGGCGGACCTCGTGCTGCGCGGCACCCTGCTCAGCGCTACGGTGCACTCGAGTTCGTATTCGTCGGGTGCGCTCGCCCTCGAAGAGGGCATCGACGTCGCGTTCAACGTCAGTGTGCACCGGGTCAGCAACGGCGAGCTCGTCTGGCAGCACAACGACCTCCACATGCGCGAAGTGTTCCTGTCGAGCGCCGATCCGCAGGTATACGTGAGCAACAAGGAGCAGGCGCTGCGCCGGATCTCGTCCGAGATTGCCGAGCGGGTCCACGATGAGCTCTTCCAGAAGTTCTGAATCTGTCGCGTCCGTGGTCCTGGTCGAAGGGCCGGAAGCGACGCTGCGCGATGCGGCGCTCGCCGAGCTGCGCGAAACCGTGTTGGCTGGCGCGCTGCGCGAGTTCAACGAGGACCGCTTCGACCTGTCGCTGTCCGGGCTGGATCCGCTCGCGATCATCGCAGCGGCGCGCACGCTGCCGGTCATGGCGCAGCGCCGGCTGGTGCTGGTGCGCGGCCTGGCCGAGAAGCGCGCGGAGAAGTTTCTCGACGGGGCGCTGCTCGAGTATCTCGAGGCGCCGCTCGAGACCACCTGCCTCGTGCTGGAGGCCGAATCGGTCGACAAGCGCCAGAAGTGGGTGAAGCGGGTGGCGAAGATCGGGCGCGTGATCGAGTGCGCCCCGCCGAACCGTCCGGCCGACGTGCGGCGCTGGATCGAGGGCCGGATGAAGCAGCGCGGTGTGCGCGCCGAGAGCGGCGTGGCCTCGACCTTGTTCGACCTGGTGGGACCCGACCTCGACCGGCTCGCGCTCGAGATCGAGAAGCTCGCGCTGTATCTCGGCGACGCCGGCACGCTCGACCCCGACGACGTGGGCGAGCTCGTGGGCCAGCTGCGCGAGCGCGCGGTCTACGAGCTGTGCGACGCGATCGGAGAGCGCCGGCTCGCGAACGCGCTGCGCATGGTGGGCGAGATGTCCGCGCAGGGGCAGCCGCCGCTCATGCTGGTGGGCGCGCTCGCGAATCACTTCCGGCGCCTCTTGCGCGCGCGCGAGCTGCGGCCGCTCGAGGCGAGCGCGGTGCAGCGCAAGCTCGGAATTCACCCGTTTGCGGCGGAGAAGCTGGTCGAACAGGCCCGCCGCTTCGACCTGCGCCGCCTGCGCGCGTGTCTCGATGCCGTGCGGCGCACGGACCTCGCGCTCAAGGGCGGCGTGCCGATCGGCCCGCGCATGGCCCTCGAACGCCTGGTGCTCGCCGTCTGCGCGTGACCAGGCCGAGCGAAGGCCGCCCTGAGCGAGGCCCGCAAGGCCCGAGCGTGGGTAGGGTGCCCACGCGGTCACATGACGAGCCGCGCGCAGTGAGCCGCAGGCGAACGAACGCCAGTAAGACGACTACCGGGCGAGCTTTGACAGGCGCGAGACCGTTCGCGACACGGTGCGCTTGTGGATCACGCCCTTGCTGGCGGCTTTGCGGAGCAGCCGCTCGGCGTCGCGCAGCAGGCTCGGAACTTCCTTGGATCCCGCGGCTTTGGCCTCGCGCAGCTTCCGGACCGCGCCGCGCACGGTCTTGTGGATCTGGTTGTTGCGCGCCCGGCGCCGAAGCGATTGAGCGTGGCGCTTCTTCGCCGATTGGTGGGTAGCCATGGAGACCTCCGAGGGAGCCGGTAAGTACCCCGAGGCGACCACGGTGTCAACGGACGCCGTGGCGCGGGTTTCCCGCTCGGCGGGCGTCGTGGCCGCCGCCACGATGGCCAGCCGCGTGCTCGGACTCGTGCGCGACAGCCTGATCGCGTACGCGTTCCCGGTCGCGGCGAGCGACGCGTTCTTCGTGGCGTTCACCATCCCCAATCTGTTCCGGCGGCTGGTGGGCGAGGGCTCGCTCACGCTCGCCTTCGTGCCGATCTTCAGCCGCGCGCTGCAGCGCTCCGACGACGAGGCGCGCCGGGTCTTCCACGCTACCTGGACGCTGGCGCTGCTGGCCGGGCTCGCGATCTGCCTGGTGGGCATGTGGGCGGCGGATCCTTTGGTGGTGACCTTCGCACCGGGCTACGCGGCCGACCCGGTGAAGCGCGCACTCACCGGCGACCTGCTCCGGCTGTGCTTCCCGTATATCGTGAGTCTCACGCTGGTCGCGGTGGCGATGGGCGCGCTCAACGTGATGGGTCACTTCTTCCGCCCGGCGATCGCGCCGGTGTTCCTGAACCTGTGTCAGATCGTCGCGGTGTTCGCGGGCGTGTGGTGGTTCGATCCGCCGATCACGGCTCTGGCCTGGGGCGTGGTGGCGGCCGGAGTGCTGCAGGTGCTGGCACAGCTCGGGCCGTTGCGCGAGCGCGGCTTCGCGCCGCGCATCCTGTGGGCGCCGAACGACCCCGCGATCCGCCAGCTCTTGATCATGCTGCTGCCGTCGATCGTCGGGGCGTCGGCCTACCAGCTCAACACGATCACCACCCGCGCGATCGCCAGCTTCTTCGGCGATGGCCCGGTCTCGTACATGTACTACGCGACGCGCCTGCTCGAGCTGCCGCTGGGCGTGTTCGTGTTCGGCATCGCCACGTCGAGCCTGCCGCTGTTCGCGCGCCAGGTCGCGAGTCAGGACCGCACGGGCCTGGAGCGCTCGTTCGCGCAGACCATCGGCCTGGTGCTGGCACTCACTCTGCCGTGCACCGCGGGCCTGGTCGTGCTGCGCGACCCGATCGTGTCGGTGCTGTTCGGCTGGAACCCGAGCACGTTCGGCCCCGAGGCGGTGCGGGGCTGCGGTCTCTCGCTGCTCTACTACGGCCTCGGGCTGGTGCCGATCGGCCTGGCGCGCATCTGGGTGAACTTGTGCATCGCCCACCACGACACGCGCACCGGCGCGCAGGCGGCGGTCGTGAGTCTTTTGGTGAACGTGATCGCGGCGCTCACCTGCGTGGGTCCGCTGCCCGCGGGCGTGCTGCCCGAGTGGGCGGTGGCCGCGCAGCACCGCTGCGTGATCGTCGACCTGGGCTGGCTGGGCGTGGCGTTCGCGACCTCGGCCGCGGCCGCGGCCAATGCCGGCTACGTGATCGCGGTCTCGCGCCTGCGCTACGGCGCGCACGTGCACGCGAGTGACTGGGCCGGCTATCTGCGGCTGGTGGCGGCCACGGCGCTCATGTCGCTCGTGCTCTGGGCCGGCGGGGCGCTCGCGCCCGCGCGGGCCTCGGTGGCCGCCGCGATCCGCCTGACGCTCCTGATCAGCGCTGGCGGGCTCGTCTATCTGGCGGGTCTCTGGCTGTTCGGCGCGCCGGAGTTCGCGCTCGTGCGCGGCGTGCTGCGCCGCGCGCTGCGCCTGCGACCTTCAGCGGCCTAGTCCGCGAGCCGAATCAAGGCACTGACTCGGTCTAGTTCCTGGAAGGGAGAGGCGTGCCCGCGATCTGGCGAATGCGCGCGATGGCGCTGGCGCTGCTGGCGCTCGCGACCGTCGCGGTCGCGCCTGGGGCGCTGGCCGGCGCGTCCGGTCAGCAGAAGCCGCTCGAGGTCCCGAGCGGGCCGCTGCCCGAGCCCGAGAGCGGGGCGGGGCTGTCGACGCCCGACCGCGTGAGTGGCGCCGCCGAGGCCATGCACGACCGCGGCTTCGACGAGCTGCCGATCCTGGCCTGGGCGCTGCTCGAGACCGCCCGCGCCGAGGCCCGGCCGGAGCTCGTGGACAAGGCCGTCGCGCTCGCGCCCGGCTCGCCCGGCGTGCGCTTCGAGGCGGCGCGCATCTCGGGCGATCCCAAGGAACTGTTCTTCGCGCTGCGCGCGCTCGGCTCGTGCCTGCCGGGTGCCCTGTTCGCGCTGGCGCTGTTCGCGATCACGGTCGGTGGGGGGATCCTCGCGCTGGCCGTGGGCGCTTCGATCTTCGCGGCGCTGCGCGGCTTCGGGCTGCACGGCCACGCCTTCGGCCACACGCTCTCGGCCCGGAACCCGCCGGGCTGGCCCGGAGTGCTGCTGCTGCTGGCGGCGCTCGGCGCAGCGCCGCTCTTCGGCATCGGACCGATCGCGCTGGCGGCGCTGTTCGGCGCGATCGGCGCCATGCGGCTGCCGCGGCGCGAGGCGCTGTTCGTGGCGGGGTCGCTCGCGGCCGCGGGCTTCGCGCTCGGGCCCGGGCTCGAGCGCAGCTCGCCGGCGCTCGCGGCGGTGGGTCGCGAGCCGGCGCTGATGGCCGCCTACCGCATCGACCGCGGCCAGTCACTTCCCGGCGACTTCGAGCGCGTGCAGGCGGCGAGTCAGCGCCAGCCCGACGACGCGCTGATGCGCCTGGCCCTGGCGACCGCCTGGCTGCGGCGCGGCGAGCTCGGGCGCGTGGAGGACGCGCTGGGCACGCCGAGTGACTCGCTGCCGCCGGCGATCCGTGCCGCACAGCTCAACCTGCGCGGCATCGTGCGGCTCGCGCGCGGCGACGTGAGCGAGGCGATCTCGAGCTTCGAGCGGGCGCGCGCCGCCGAGGAGACCGCGCCGGTGGTCTTCAACCTGTCGCAGGCCTACGGCCGCGCGTTCCGGCTCACCGAGCGCCCGGTCGCCTTCGACGCCGCGCGCGCGCTCGATCCCGAGCTGGTGAGCCGCTACAACGCGAACGAGGGCGTGAACGTGCACAAGTGCCTGATCGCGCCGTCGCTCTCGCTCGCGATCTACGGCGCCCGCGCGCTCGCGCCCAGCGAGGACTCTCGCGCGCTCGCGGCCGAGCTGCGCGAGCGCCTGCTCGGCACGTTCCAGCGCGACCGGCTGTGGATGCTCCTGCCCGCAGCCGCGCTGCTCGCGCTCGTGCTGCGCCGCGACAGCGTGTCGCGCTGCAGCCGCTGCGACCAGCCGATCTGCGCGCGCTGCTCGCGCGAAGCGCGCTCGGCGGGCACCTGCATGCGCTGCGTGCGCCTGTTCATCAAGCGCGAGCGCACCGACCCGCGCCTGCGCAAGCTCGAGCTCGACCGCGACCGCCGCCGCCAGCGGCGCGCGATCCTGAGTCAGTCACTCGCTTCGCTGGCCGCGCCCGGCTTGGTCGATCTGGTCGACGATCGCACCGTGCGCGGCACCTGGCTCTTGTTCTCGCTCGGGTCGGGGCTGGCGGCGCTGCACGCGCCGGGCATCCTGCCCGTGCCCTGGGACCTGGGCACGCTCGGCTTCGCGCTGCCGGTCGCGCTGGCGCTGTTCTTCCTGGCGCCGCCGGTCGCGCTGGGCGTGCTGCAGAGTGTCTCGAAGCTCGGCGGGCTGCGGAGGCCGGAATGAGTCTCTCGGGCATCCTCGCCGACTTCCCGGTCGCCGACGTCTTCCAGCTGATCGCGCAGCAGCGCAAGACCGGCGTGCTCGAGGTCGAACGCAAGGGCCGCACGCTCTTGGTGTATTTCCTGGAGGGCCAGGTGCTCGCGGCGCGGCCGTCCGAGACACGGCCCGACGGGTCACTCGCCGGCTACCTGCTGCGCGCGGGCGCGCTCTCCGAGTCGGCGCTGTCCGACGCGCGCAAGCACCAGGAGCAGACACTCGAGGGCCTGGTGCCGACGCTTTTGGCGCAGAACCTGGTGCCGCGCGCCGACCTGGAGCAAGTCACCAAGCTCGCCACCGGCGAGACGATCTTCGAGCTCTTCCTGTGGGACGAGGGCCGCTTCGCCTTCCGCGCCGAGGACGTGCACGCGGGCCCGGTCGACAAGGCCACGCCGGCCGAGATGGTGCTGCTCGACGCGCTGCGCATGCGCGACGAGTGGGTCTCGATCCAGGGCTGGCTTCCCGACCTGTCGGTCGTGCTGGTGCCGAACCAGGACGTCGAGGGCTTCCGCGCCAAGCGCGCCTCGATCGAGTCGGGCTCGGGCGTGCCCGGCGCCGACCTCGAGAAGCTGTTCACGCTGGCGAACGGCCGGCTGGCCGCGCGGCGGGTGATCGACCTCTCGCGCCTGGGCACCTTCCAGGGCGCGCGCGGTCTGGTGGCGCTGATCCGCAACGGCTCACTGCGCCCCGAGCAGCGCGAGGCCGAGGCCGAGGAGGAGCGCCCGGAGCGGCGCGCGGACCGGCCGCCGATCGCGGCGCTGGCGCTGCTCGTGGTGTCGGCCGTGCTGGCCGGCGCGCTGTTCCTGGCCAAGCTGCCCGCGCATCCGGGCCGGCCGCTGCCCAGCGATCCGGTCGCCGAGCTGCGCGAGAGCGCCGCCACCGAGCGCATCCAGGCCGCGCTCGAGGCGCACCGCTGGGCGAGCGGCCAATACCCCGAAACGCTCGACGGCCTGCGCGACGCCGGCGCGCTCTTGGCAGCGGTTCCGCTCGACCGATACAGTTACCAGCGCTCGCCCGACGGCTACCGTCTGTGGCGAATACGCCCCTAGGGAGGATCGTTGGCCGACGAAGATCCGCTGGTTCTCGAGGACAACGCGCTGGCCCAGGTCGTGTACGGACAAGGCGACCGGAACCTGCGAAAGCTCGAACAGCTCGTCGGCGTGCGTATCTCGGCGCGGGGAAATCGGGTACGCGTCTCGGGGCCGATCCTCGAGTCCAAGCTCACCCGGCGCGTGATCCGCGACCTGTACGACCTGGCCGCGGCCGGCGCGCCGGTCGAGGAGTCCGACGTGCGCCAGATGGTGCACCTGGCCGAGGACGGGCCTTCGCAAGCCGCCAGCGCGCTCATCTCGGGCACCAGCGTGGAGGTCGGGAGACACAAGCGCATCCTGCCGCGCACCGAGAACCAGCGGCTCTATCTCGAGACGATCCGCGAGCACGCGCTCACCTTCGGCATCGGCCCCGCGGGCACCGGCAAGACCTATCTGGCCATGGCCATGGCGGTCGAGTCACTCCTGCGGCGCGAGGTCGGGCGCATCATCCTGACCCGGCCCGCGGTCGAGGCCGGTGAGAAGCTCGGCTTCCTGCCCGGCTCGCTGTTCGACAAGGTCGACCCGTATCTGCGGCCGCTCACCGACGCGCTGCACGACATGCTGCACGGCGAGGAGGTCACGCGGCGCATGGAGCGCGGCGTGATCGAGATCGCGCCGCTCGCGTTCATGCGCGGGCGCACGCTGAACGACGCCTTCATCATCCTCGACGAGGCGCAGAACACCACCTCGGAGCAGATGCGCATGTTCCTCACGCGCATGGGCTTCGACTCCAAGGCCGTGATCAACGGCGACGTGACTCAGATCGACCTGCCGCGCGGCACGACTTCGGGGCTGATCGAGGCCAAGAAGGTGCTGGCCGAGGTGCCGGGAATCGCGTTCGTGCACTTCAACGAGAAGGACGTGGTCCGCCACCCGCTCGTGCAGGAAGTGATTCGCGCGTACGACCGCTACGAAGCCGAGCGCTGAGGCGCGCATGCCCAAGTCGGACTCGAGGACGATGCGCAGCGCGGCCAAGCCCGGGGCCGCGCCCGCCGAGGAGCGCGCGGGCGGACCGTCGCTGTGGATCGGCGCGCTGGCCGCGAGCCTGGTGCTCTCGGCGCTGCTCACGCTCGAAATCCTGCCGGCCGTGGGCGGCCTGGCCCTGGGGGTGCCCGCGGCGGGCGACATCGCCGACCACGACGAGAAGGCGCCGTTCGCCATGAACGTGGTCGACCCGGTGGCCACCGAGAGGCTGCGCCGCGAGGCGTCCGACGCCGCGCCCCTGGTCTACGACTTCGACGACAAGCGCTCGGGCGCGCTGCGCGAGAGCATCGTGGCGGCGTTCGGCGCTGCGCGCGCGGTGCACCCGGCGCCGCCCACCCGCGGAGCGACGCCCGCGCCCGACGCGAGCCCGCGCACCCCGGGCAGCGCCTTCCGCGAGTCACTGGGCCCGGACGTGCAGGTTCCCGACGCGTCGCTCGCCTGGGTCGAGAAGGGCGGCTTCTCGCTGCAGGAGCAGGCGTTCCTGATGCAGCTGGTGGACCCGGTCGCGCAGCGCATGATCGTCGACGACGCCGCCGACCTCGAGCACCAGGCCGAGCTGCGCAGCGTCGTGGTGCGCGACCTCGGCAGCGGCAACGAGCGCACGCTCAAGCCGGGCACGCGCGTGCTCACCACCGAGGCCGCGCGCGCGCTGATCGAGCACGCGGCGAACGACGTCGTGCCGGGCGCCTCGCCCGCCGCGCGCACGGCGCTGGTGCCGCTCGCCAAGGCGCTGATCCGCCCCAACCTCAACTTCAACCTGCGCGCCACCGACGAGCGCCGCAAGGCGGCCGAGGGCAGCGTGAAGGAGGCCACGATCTCGCTGCGCAAGGGCGAGATCATCGTGCGCGACGGCGACCCGATCACCGAGCGCCATCTGCTCATCCTGAACGAGATCCGCAGCAAGCAGAGCGCGCTGTCGCGGCTGGCGGTGTTCCTGGGAGTCACGCTGCTGATCTTCACGCTCATGCGTGTGATCTGGCGCTTCGGCGTGAACAGCCTGCAGCGCTTCCCGCGCCGCAACCGCGACGCCTGGTTCCTGCTCACGGTGCTGGTGGTGACTGCGCTGGGCACGACGCTGGCTCTGTTCCTGACCGACCTCGCGGGCGAGAGCCCGCGCCTGCAGCCGTGGGTCGACGAGTGGCCGGGCGTGCTGCAGTTCGTGATTCCCGTGGCCGCCGCGACCATGCTGGTGCGCATGGTGCAGAGCGCCGAGACCGCGGCCCTGTTCGCCGCGCTCTCGTCGGTGATCGCGGGGCTGCAGGTGCACGGCGACCTGGGCTTCACCTTCTACTCGCTGGCCGGCTCACTCACCGCGGCGCTGGGCGCGGCCAAGGTGACCCAGCGCGGCACGCTGATGCGCGCGGGCCTGCGCGTGGGCGCGGCCAACGCCACGGTGGTGCTGGCGCTCTTGCTGCTCGGCAACCACCTGGCGCCGGGCACGGTCGCGCTCGGGCTCGCGCTCGCGCTGGCCTGCGGGGCGCTGTGCGGGATTTTGGTGTCGGGCTTCGCGCCGGTGATCGAGTCACTGTTCTCGTACACCACCGACGTGAAGCTGCTCGAGCTGGCCAACCGCGAGCAGTCGGTGCTGCGCGAGCTCGAGCTGCGCGCGCCCGGCACCTACCACCACAGCATGATGGTCGGTCACCTGGCCGAGAAGGCCGCCGAGGCGATCGGCGCCAACGCGCTGCTCGCCAAGGTCGCGGGCTACTACCACGACATCGGCAAGATGCGCCGCCCGCAGTTCTTCGTGGAGAACGTCACCATCACCCAGGGCGAGAACCGGCACGAGAAGCTCTCGCCCTCGATGTCGGCGCGCATCATCCAGGCGCACGTGAAGGACGGCGTCGAGCTGGCCGAGAAACACAAGCTCGCGCTGCCGATCGCGCGCGGCATCATGGAGCACCACGGCACCAGCGTGATCCGCTTCTTCTACGAGAAGGCCAAGGAGAACGCCGACCCCGAAAAGGGCGACCTCGTGGCCGAGCACGATTACCGCTATCCGGGTCCCAAGCCGCAGACACGCGAGGCGGGCATCCTGATGCTGGCCGACTCGGTCGAGGCCGCATCGCGGACGCTGGTAGACACCTCGCCCGCGCGCGTGCAGCAGCTTGTCCAGCGCATCATCAACAACTACTTTCGCGACGGCCAGCTCGACGAGTGCAATCTCACGCTGCGCGACCTGCACGCCATCGCCCGCAGCTTCATCGACACGCTCTCCGCGATCCGCCACGAGCGCATCGACTATCCCGAGACCACCGACGCGACGGGCCGGCGGCTGGAAGAAGAGGTCGATGAAGGTTTCTCTGACCGCGGTGAAACGCGCCCCGGGAGTCGACCGGACGGCGCTCGCGAGAAACGCGAAGACGATATTAAGCGCCTTGGGCTCGACTGACGCCGAGCTCTCGATCGCGCTGGTCGACGACGCCGAGATCGCGCGCCTGGCCGGCGACTTCGGGCGCCGGCGCCGCGCCACCGACGTGCTGGCCTTCGCGCAGCGCGAGGGCAGGGGCCGCGGCGACTCACTCTGCCTGGGCGACGTGGTGATCTCGCTCGACACGGCGCGCCGGCAGGCGGCCCGGCGCGGAGTCACCTTGGACCGCGAGCTGCGTGCGCTCCTGATCCACGGCTGCCTGCACCTGCACGGGCTCGACCACATGCGGCCGGCCGACCGCGCGCGCATGCGCACGCTCGAGCGCCACCTCGAGTGGGAGCTCGCGCGGCTCGAGTGACACGCCTGGGACTCAGCCTGGCGTTCGCGGCGCTGTTCGCGCTCTCGTTCGCGTTCCGCGCCGGCGACGTGTTCTTCGACGTGGGCCCGGTCGCGGCCTGGGCCGCGGCCGCGCCGCTCTGGCTCCTGCTCCGCGACGCGCCGCCGCGCGCCGCGTTCGGGCGCGCGTTCCTCGCGGCCTGGCTCGGCTACGCGTGTGTGTTCTGGTGGCTGTTCATCGTGATCACCGTCTACGGCAAGGCCCCCGCCGCCGCTGGTGTGGCCGGCACGCTGGGCGTGGCCGCCTACTGCGCGCTGTGTCTCGCGCTGGGCGCGGCCGCGGCCGCGGCGCTGCGCCCGTGGGCCGGGCCCGCGGCCGCGCTGCTCCTGCCCGCGGCCTGGATCCTCGCCGACCGCGTGCGCGCGCTGGAGTCGGTCGCGGCCTTCCCGTGGGCCTTTCTCGGCTACGCGGCCCACGCCGACCCGCCGCTGCGCGGCCTCGCGTCGCTGTGCGGCGTGTACGGGCTGTCGTTCGTGTACGCGCTCTCGGGCGTCTGGCTCGCCGAGCGGCGCTGGCCGGCCCTGGCCGCGCTCGTGCTCGGCGCGCACGCCCTGGGCTGGCTCGCACTGCCCGGCGCGCTCGCGCCCGCAGACACTCCGCCCATCCACGTGGCGATGATCCAGGGGAACATCCCGCAGAGCGAGAAGTGGGACCCGGACTTCGAGTCACACAACTTCGCCGCGCAGCTCGAGCTCTCGCGCGAGGCGCTCGCCAGCGACCCGCCCGACCTGCTCTTGTGGCCCGAGGCCGCGGTCCCGGGCTTCCTGCTCGACCCGGGCGACGTGGCGAGATACCCCTTCCTGGCCGACTCACAGCGCGAGTTTCGCGACCCGCTGCTCGCGCTCGCACGCGACCGCCAGGTGCCGCTCCTGGTCGGGGCGCTGGCACTCACGCCCGTTCCCGGCCAGCGCATGCCGAACGTGTACAACAGCGCCTTCACGATCACGCCCCGCGACGGGCTCGCCGACCGCCACGACAAGACCGTGCTGGTGCCATTCGGCGAGTACATCCCGGCGCGCTGGCTCCTGTTCGGGTCGCTCAGCGCCGTGGCCTCCGGCGTGGCGAACCTGGGCGACGTCACTCCCGGCGACGGCGTGCGCCGGCTGCGGGGCATGGGCCGGCTGGGGGAGCATGCCCCTGCGGTGCTCATTTGTTATGAAGTCGTCTATCCGGGCGTCGTGAGCCGGGCGGTGCGCGAGGGAGCGCGGCTGCTGATCAACATCACCAACGACGCGTGGTACGGGCGGTCGAGCGCTCCGCACCAGTTCCTGGCGATCGCCCAGCTGCGGTCGGCGGAACACGGGTTGCCGATGCTGCGCGATGCAAACACGGGAGTGAGTGCCTTGATCGATGCGGGCGGAGCGGTGCTGTCCGAAACACCGATCTTCGAGCGCCACGTGCTGGCGGGCGAGGTTCCGCGCGCGCGCGCGTCGGCCACGCCCTACAGCCGCATCGGTGACTGGCCGCTCTGGCTGTGCGCCGCGAGCTTCGCGTTCCTGGGAGGGAGAGCCGTTGTCGGAAGACGCCGGCGCTAGGCTGCGCGAGCTGCGCGACGAGCTGCCCCGGCTGCGCGAGCGATTCGCGGAGCTGCGGAGGCATCTTTGACCTCGCCTCGAAGCAGGCGAAGCTCGAGGAGCTGCAACAGCGCGCCTCCGACCCCGAGCTGTGGAGCGACCGCGAGCGCGCCGAGCGCGTGCTCCGCGAACAGCGCGAGCTAGAGAAGAGCGTGGGCTTCTTCGCCGAGACCGAGAAGCTCTTCGAGGAGTCCGAGCTCATGCTGGAGCTCGCCGGCGAGTCACCCGACGCGGACTCGGTGGGCGAAGCCGCGGCCCCGCTCGCGACCCTGCGCGGGCGGCTCGAGGAAGCCGAGCTCGCGCGCATGCTCGCGGGCGAGCACGACGCGCTCGACGCGATCGTGTCGATCAACGCCGGCGCGGGCGGCACCGAGTCACAGGACTGGGCCGAGATGCTCTTGCGCATGTACCTGCGCTGGTGCGAGCGCCACGGCTACGCGGTCGAGATCGTCGACATCCAGCCGGGCGAAGAGGCGGGCATCAAGGGAGTCACCTTCACGGTGAAGGGTCAGTACGCCTACGGCCGGCTGCGCAGCGAGATCGGCATCCACCGGCTGGTGCGCATCTCGCCCTTCGACGCGCAGAAGCGCCGCCACACCAGCTTCGCCTCGGTCTCGATGATTCCCGACATCGGCGACGACATCGAGGTCGACCTGGACGAGAAGGACCTGCGCATCGACACCTACCGTGCGGGCGGCGCCGGCGGCCAGCACGTGAACAAGACCGACTCGGCCGTGCGGCTCACCCACCTGCCGAGCGGCATCGTGGTGCAGTGCCAGAACGAGCGCAGCCAGCACAAGAACAAAGCCCAGGCCATGAAGATCCTGCGCGCCAAGCTGTACGAGAAGGCGCGCCTGGAGCACGAGGCCGAGATCGAGAAAGTGGCGGGCGAGAAGAAGAAGATCGACTTCGGCAGTCAGATCCGCTCCTACACGCTGCACCCGTCGCAGCGTGTGAAGGACCACCGCACCGAGTTCGAGGTCGGCAACGCGCAGGCCGTGCTCGACGGCGATCTCGACGGCTTCATGCGCGCGTATCTCCTGTCGGAGGGCAAGTAAGTGGCCAGCGAGGCCGAGATCCTGGCCGCGCGCCGCAAGGCGGCCGAGGAGCTGCGCGCGCGCGGCGTCGACCTGTTCCCGGCGCGCGTGCCGCGCGACCGCACGACGATCCCCGAGATCCTGGCGCGCTTCGGCACCGCCGATGCCGCCGCGCTCGAAAAGGCCGACGTGAGCGCCTGCGTCGCGGGCCGGATCGTCGCGCTGCGCAGCTTCGGCAAGATGGCCTTCGCCACCGTGCAGGGCGACGGCGAGCGCCTGCAGCTGTGGCTGCGCAAGGACGCGCTCTCCGCCGAGTCGTGGGCCGAGTTCCAGCTCTACGAGGTCGGCGACTTCGCCTACGCGCGCGGCAAGCTCGTGCGCACCAAGAAGGGCGAGCTGTCGCTCGACGTGCACGAGCTCGGCTTCCTGGCCAAGTCGTACCGGCCGCTGCCCGAGAAGTGGCACGGCCTGCAGGACGTCGAGTCGCGCTACCGCCAGCGCTACCTCGACGTGCTCACCAACCCGGAGTCACGGCGCGCCTTCGTGATCCGCTCGCGCATGATCAGCGCCATGCGCGAGTATCTCGACGCGCGCGGCTTCCTCGAGGTCGAGACGCCGATCCTGCAGCCGATCTACGGCGGGGCGCACGCGCGGCCGTTCACCACGCTGCACAACACCTACGACCAAAAGCTCTTCCTGCGCATCTCGTTCGAGCTGTATTTGAAGCGCCTCATCGTGGGCGGCTTCGACCGCGTGTACGAGATCGGCCGCGACTTCCGCAACGAGGGCATCGACCGCAAGCACAACCCCGAGTTCACCATGCTCGAGGTGTACCAGGCCTACGCGGACTACCACGACATGATGGAGCTGGTCGAGAACATGGTCGCGCTGTGCGCGGAGCGCGCGCTGGGCACGCCGACCCTCGAGCGCGACGGCGTGAAGCTCGACCTGTCTCAGCCCTGGCCGCGCCGCAAGATGGTCGACTTGATCCGCGACGCGTGCGGGATCGACATCGAGCGCTCGGCCGAGCTCGACTCATTGCGCGCTGCGGTGAAGCAGGCGCGCGTGCCGAACGTCGATCTCGAAACGATCCACAGCTGGGCGGGCCTCGTGGACGCGGTGTTCTCCGAAACGGTCGAGCCATCGCTCGTGGCGCCGACGTTCGTCGTCGACTACCCGGCCGCGCTCTCTCCGCTCGCCAAGCGCGATCCCGCGCGCCCGCACATGGTGGAGCGCTTCGAGGGCTTCATCGGCGGGATGGAGATCTGCAACGCGTTCAGCGAGCTGAACGATCCCGACGACCAGCGCGTGCGTTTCGAGGAGCAGGCCGAGGCCGGCCGGAAGGGCGACGCCGAGGCGCAGCCGCTCGATGAGGATTTTCTCCTCGCGCTCGAGCACGGCATGCCGCCCACCGGGGGCATGGGGCTGGGCGTCGGGCGCCTGGCGATGATCCTGGCCGGCGCGAGTCACCTGCGCGAGGTGAAGCTCTTCCCCCATCTGAGACCGCGCGATGCTTGAGCTGCTCTCGCGCAGCCTCGGCTTCGTGTCGGCGAGCCTGGTGGCGCTGATCGCGCTCGGCTTCGCGGCCATGTTCCTGTTCTTCTCGGGCTCGGCGGCGCTGATTCTCGGTCACTTCCTGCGCTTCACGCGCGCGCCGCGCGTGGCGCTGCCCGCGATCGCGGCGGCCGCGGCGCTGCTCGCCGTGGTGTCGCGGCTCTCCGGGGTGGAGTGGGCCTGGTCGCCGGCGCTCGCGCAGATCGTGACCGGACTCGCCGCGTGGGGTCTCGTGCGCGTGCCGCGCGCGCACCGCGCGCTGCGCATCGGCTTCGGGGTGACGCTGGCCGTGTGCGGAGGGCTCTTCCTGCTGGGGCTGCTCGTGCCGCGCTTCTCCGAGGCCGCGCACGAGGCGGCCATGGTCGCGGCGCTGCTCCTGATCTTCCCCGCGCTCGGGCTCTGGCCGCTCGTGCTCGCGGGGCTGGTCGAGCACCGGCGCGCCAAGCCCGTCGAGTGGTTCGTGGGCCTGCGCTATCTCGTCGCGCGCCGGCGCCAGACCTTCATCTCGATCATCTCGGTGATCTGCGTGGTCGGCGTGGCGCTGGGCGTGGCGGTGATCACCGTCGTGCTCTCGGTCATGAACGGCTTCTCCTCCATGTGGGAGGAGAAGGTGATCGGCGCGCGCTCGCACCTCTCGGTGCTGTCGCGCGCCGGTGACATCGAGCACTACCGCGAGCTCGCCGCCGACGTGCGCACCGTTCCCGGCGTGGTGGGCGCGACGCCGTTCATCGCGACCGACGCCATCCTGCGCGGTCACGACGGCGGGCTGCAGGCGATCGTGCTGAAGGGCGTCGACCCGGAGACGGTCGCGCAGGCCACCCAGCTCGTGAGCACGATCCGCGCCGGGTCGCTCGCGGACCTCGCGCCCAAGCCCGACGGCACCGACCTCGAGCGGCTCTCGGGAGTGATCGTGGGCGCAGAGATCGCGAACCGGTTCCTCTTGCGCGTGGGCGACCCGCTGGTGCTGATCTCGCCCATGGGCGGGCAGCCCACGCCACTGGGCCCGGCGCCGCGGCTCGAGCGCTTCCGCGTGGCGGGCATCTTCCGCAGTGACTTCTTCCAGTTCGACGAGAGCTTCGTGTACACGAGTCTCGCCGGCGCCCAGAAGTTCATGAAGCTCGGCGACGTGGCGCAGGGCATCGAGGTGCGCACCGTCGACGCCTACCGCTCGCGCGCGATCGCGGGCCAGATCGAGGCGTCGCTCGACGCGACCGGCATCTACTACACGCGCGACTGGAAGGACTACTTCCCGAGCTTCTTCCAGGCGCTGAAGACCGAACGGGTGATGATGTTCGTGCTGCTCTCGTTCATCATGGTCGTGGCGGGGTTCATCATCGTCGCGACGCTGATCATGATGATCATGGAGAAGTCACAGGACATCGCGATCCTGAAGACCATGGGCTGTCCCGACGACGGCATCCTGCGCATGTTCGCGATCGAGGGCTTCCTGATCGGCGTGGTGGGGCTCCTGGTCGGGATCGGCATGGGCCTGGTGATCACCTGGAACCTCGACGTGATCCAGTCCGGTGTCGAGCGCACGTTCGGCTTCGACGTGCTGCCGGCCAACGTGTACCAGCTGCAGCGCCTGCCGCACTCGGTCGAGCCGGTGCAGCTCGCGCTGATCTCGCTGATCGCCATGGTGCTGTCGATCGGGGCGACGCTCCTGCCGTCCTGGCAGGCGTCGCGCCTCGATCCTGCGGAGGCGCTCCGCTATGAGTGAGCTCGAAGCCGTCGGCGTGGTGAAGCGCTTCCAGCTCGGCGACAGCACGATCGAGGTGCTGAACGGCGTGAGTCTCCTGCTACGGCCCGGCGAGTCACTCGCCGTGCTCGGCGTGTCCGGCGCCGGCAAGTCGACGCTGTTGCACGTGCTGGGCGGGCTCGAACGCCCGAGCGCCGGCGAGGTGCGCTTCGGCGGCAAGGACCTGTACGCGCTGCCGCAGGACGAAGTGGCCGCCTTCCGCAACCGCCAGCTCGGCTTCGTGTTCCAGTCACACCACCTGCTGCCCGAGTTCGACGCGCTCGAGAACGTGATGATGCCCTGCATGCTGGGCGGCATGTCCCGGCGCGAGTCGCGCGAGAAGGCGCGCGCCATGCTCGACGCCGTGGGTCTGTCGCACCGGCTGGCGCACAACCCCGGCAAGCTCTCCGGCGGCGAGCGCCAGCGCGTGGCGATCGCGCGCGCGCTCGTGCTCGATCCCGCGGTCGTGCTGGCCGACGAGCCCACCGGCAACCTGGACCCCCACACGGCCGACGACGTGGTCGATCTGTTCCTGAAATTGAACGCCCAGGCACGGACCGCCCTCGTGCTCGTCACCCACAACGAAAAGCTCGCGAACCGCCTGGCCAAGAAGCGTTACCTGGTCGAGGGCAGGCTCGAGTCTTAGCGATGCTCCCGGGGGGGCGTCTCGGGTACACTGCGGTCCCCCTCGAGGCGGACTTCCCCTTGAAGCTCCCATTCAGTGATCTCCGTCCGCAGCGTGCGGGGCAGCGCCCGTGACACGATGCCGTGTCGCTGCGCTGGGCTTTTTCTGTCTCTGCGCCGCACTCACTGCGCGCGCGCAGCAGCCGGCGCCCGCGGACCTGGCGGCCCCGGCCGAGGCCCCGCAGCAGGAGGCGCCGATCCCGCCCGGCTTCCGCGGCGTGGTCGTCTCCGACATCCAGGTGGCCGGCAACCGGCGCATCGAGGCCGACGCGGTGAAGGCCGTGATCGGCACCAAGGTCGGCGACAAGATCACGCAGTCGCGCCTGGCCGAGGACGTGAGGCGCATCTACGGGCTGGGTTTCTTCCACAACGTGCGCGTCGACATCGACCGCGCGCCGGGCGGCGGCGCGCTCGTGACCTACCAGGTCGAAGAGAACCCGGTCATCCGGCAGGTGAGTATCTCGGGGAACCAGAACATCGGCTCCGACGACATCAAGCAGAAGCTCACGATCACCGTCGGCTCGACCGTCGACTACCCGCTGTTGATGGAGAACAAGCAGCGTATCGAGGCCCAGTACCAGGCCAAGGGCTACTACCAGGCCAAGGTCGACTACACGCTGGAGCCGCAGGGCGAGGGCTCGGTGGGCGTGAACTTCGACGTGGTCGAGGGCAAGAAGCTCAAGCTCCGCGAGATC
This sequence comes from Myxococcota bacterium, assembly GCA_035498015.1. Classification (NCBI taxonomy): domain Bacteria; kingdom Pseudomonadati; phylum Myxococcota; species Myxococcota bacterium. The sequence continues at coordinate 36,609 of DATKAO010000154.1, read as the reverse complement.
GACTTCCGCGGCAACAAGGCGCTCTCCGACCGCCAGCTGCGCGGCGCGATGCAGACCAAGGTCTGGACGCTCACCTCCTGGGTGACTCAGATGTGGGACAACTCGGGTCTGTACGCCGAGCCGCTGTTCTACCAGGACCTCGACAAGATCCAGCGCCTGTACATGGACCAGGGCTACATCCGCGTGCAGCTCGGCGAGCCCGACGTGCAGGTCAGCGACGAGGGCATCAAGGTCGCGGTCGACATCAGCGAGGGCCCGCAGTTCCACGTGGGCACGGTCGACGTGCTGGGTGACGAGACCATGGATCGCGACCAGCTGCTCTCGCTGCTCGAGCAGAGACAGGGCGACGTGTTCAGCCGCTCCAAGCTCACCGCCGACGTCGACCGGCTGCGCAGCTTCTACGGCGACCGGGGCTTCTACGACGCCGCGGTGAATCCGATCACGCAGGTCGACCCGGAGAAGCTCACCGTCGCGACCAACTTCGAGGTCAAGAAGGGCGAGCTGTACTTCGTCGACGGCATCGACCTGCACGGCAACACGCGCACCAAAGACACCGTCGTGCGCCGCGAGCTGACCATCGCCGAGGGCGACATGTACTCCACCGCCGCGGTCGCGATGAGCAAGATGCGCGTGCAGCGGCTGGGTTACTTCGAGGAAGTGGACATCGGGGCCAAGCCCTCCGATGAGCCGCACCGCGTGGCGATGAACGTCGACGTGGTCGAGAAGCCGACGGGCAGCTTCAGCTTCGGTGCCGGCTTCGGCTCGGTCGACGGCTTCATCATCTCGGGCTCGGTGCGCCAGGACAACCTGTTCGGCACCGGCCGCTCGCTGTCGGCGGGCGTCGACCTGGGCTCGATCAACAAGAACTTCTACCTGCGCTTCATCGAGCCCTACGTGTTCGGCACGCAGGCCAGCCTGGCAGTCACCGGACAGAGCGCGGCCAGTCAGTACGTCGATTTCGAGGAGAAGCTCACCGGCGCCAGCGTGAACCTGTCGTACCCGCTCGACGAGTCGTACACCTACGCGTCGGGCGGCTACGCCTTCTCGGGCCGCAAGGTCACCGGCTTCGAGTCGGTGCAGGCCGCGTCGCTCCTGCAGCGCGAGGAGTTCCAGGGCCTCACCACCACGTCGCTCGTGACCTTCTCGCTGCGGCGCGACACGCGCGACGACCTGCGCTTCCCGAAGAACGGCAGTGTCTCGGGCATCGCGGTCGAGTTCGCGGGGCTGGGTGGGTTCTCGCAGTTCCTGCGCGCCGAGGCGCGCACCACGCAGTTCTACCCGCTGAAGCGCTGGCTCGGCTTCGACTCCACGTTCGTGTTCAACTCGCGCATCGGCTACGTGCTGCCGTTCAACAACATCTCGGACTTCAGCCTGCCGGGCTGCGGTCAGTCGGACTGCACGAGCCTCGAGACGGTGCCGCAGGTGAAGTTCCTGCAGGACATCGACACGGACCTGAAGCTCCCGCTCACCGAGCGCTACTTCCTGGGCGGCATCGGCGCGTTCGAGGTGCGCGGCTTCAAGCAGCGCTCGCTCGGGCCGCGGCGCACGATCCTGTCCCAGTTCCGCCAGGGCAATGCGCTCTTGTTCACGCCGTTCGGGCGCGAGACCAAGACCGGACAGACCACGCCCCAGGGTCAGTGCAAGCCGGGCAACGTGTGCAACGACATCACCGATCAGGACATCTCGGACTTCGAGAACCTGAAAGCCACCGACGTGATCGGCGGCAACTCGATGATGCTGATCAACCTGGAGTTCGATTTCCCCATCTCGGAAGAGCTGGGTCTGTCCGGGATCGTCTTTCTCGACATGGGCAACGCGTTCGCCGAAAACGAGTTCATCAACCCGGTGGACTTCCGCTTCGGCACCGGGGCCGGCATTCAATGGTTCAGCCCGTTCGGCCCGATCATGGTGATTCTGGGCTTCCCGCTGGACAAGCTGACCGACGAGCAGGGCTCGGTGTTCGAGTTTTCCCTCGGCGGGCAGCAGTACTGAAAAACGCTCACTTTCCCTCCGGGCCGCGAAACGGCACGGTGTAGCCCCCGCAAAGGAGACTCCATGCAGCTCTGCACCCGAAACGCCGGCCTCCGGCTCGGCCTGGCGCTCGCCCTCTTCATCCCGGCCCTTCCGGCCGCGGCCGATTTCAAGCTGGCGCTCGTCGATCGCCAGCGCGCGCTGATCTCGAGCGACCGGGGGAAGGAGGCCGAGAAGACCCTGACCCAGCTCCAGGAGAAGAAGAAGAAGGAGATCGAGCCGCGCTCGAACCAGTGCAAGAAGATCCAGGAGGACACCGAGTCGCAGAAGTTCGTGATGTCGGACGACGCCCTCCAGGAGAAGACCATCGAGTTCCAGCGCTGCACGCGCGACCTCGACCGCGACGTCCAGGCCGCGAAGGACGAGCTGGTGGTGCAGCAGCAGAAGCTGCTCTCGCCGATCGCGAAGCGGCTCGAGGAGATCGTGACCTCGATCGGCAAGGAGAAGCAGTTCGACCTGATCCTCGACCGCTCCACGCCCGGCGTGCTGTTCGCACCCGACGCGCTCGACGTGACCGACCTCGTGATCAAGAAGCTGAACGAGAAGTGACCATGGAGAAGGGACCCCTCGGCCGCGAGCGCATTCTCGAGCTGCTTCCGCACCGGTACCCGATGCTCATGATCGACCGCGTGCTCGAAATCGGCGAGAACTACGTGCGCGCCGAGAAGGTGATCTCTTCCAACGAGCCCGCGCTGCAGGGTCACTTTCCGGGCCGCCCGATCTTTCCGGGGGTGCTGATCCTCGAAGCCATGGCGCAGGCGGCGGGTATCTGGGCGGCGACCAACTCGCCCGCGCTGCGCGAGAAGCTCTCGGTGCTGGCGGGCATCGACGGCGCGCGCTTCCGCCGCCAGGTGGTGCCGGGCGACGTGCTCGTGCTCGAGGCGCGCGCGCTCGCGGCGCGCTCGAAGCTGATCAAGATCGAGGCCAAGGCGTCGGTCGGGGGAGAGACCGTCGCCGAGGCGGTGATCATGGCCGCGTTCGTTCCGAAGGAAGGGGGGGAGGCATGAAACGGATCCATCCGTCGGCGATCGTCGATCCCGGCGCGGAGCTCGCGGACGGCGTCGAGATCGGGCCGTTCTGCGTGGTCGGGCCCAACGTGCGGCTCGGCGAGGGCGTGGTGCTCCGCTCGCACGCCGTGGTCTCGGGTCACACCGAGGTCGGCCGCGAGACGCACGTGTTCCCCTTCGCGAGCCTGGGCGAGCAGCCGCAGGACGTGAAGTACAAGGGCGAGCACACGCGGCTCGAGATCGGCGCCCGCAACATGATCCGCGAGCAGGCGTCGATCCATCCCGGCACGGCGCTGGGCGGCGGCACGACGCGCCTGGGCGACGACAACATGATCATGATCAACGCCCACGTGGGTCACGACTGCATGATCGGCAGTCACGTGATCGTCGCCAACAACGTCATGCTCGCGGGTCACGTGGTGATCGAAGACTACGCATATCTCGCGGGCGGAGCCGCGATCCAGCAGCGCGTGCGCGTGGGTGAGTCGGTGATGGTGGCCGCGCTCTCCGGCCTCACCCAGGACGCCGCGCCCTTCACGCTGGTCAACGGCTGGCCGGCGCGCGTGATCAAGATGAACCGCGTCAACCTCGAGCGGCGCGGCCTGGCCGCGGAGCGCATCGAGGACGTGGAGCGCGCGTTCCGCATCATCTTCCGCGACGGGCTGCGCGCGCACGAGGCCTACGCCAAGGTGCGCGCCGAGCTGCCGAGCTCGCCCGAGGCGGAGCGCATGGTCGCGTTCCTCGAGAAGTCGGAGCACGGTTTCGCGCGGCGCCGCTGACGCGGCGCCACCGCGGGGCGAATCGCCATGGCGGTGCTCGGGCTGATCGCGGGCAGCGGGCCGCTACCCTTCGAGGTCGCGCGCGCGGCGCGCGAGCGCGGGCTCGGCCTGGCGATCGCGGCCATCGAGGACAACGCCGACCCCGCGATCGAGTCCGAGTCGAGTGACTCGTTCGCCTGGCTGAACGCGGGCGAGCTGGGCAAGCTGATCGAGTTCCTGCGCGGGGCGGGCTCGCGCGAGGTGATCCTGGCGGGCGCGGTGAGCAAGCGGGCGCTGCTCTCGGACCCGCGCCGGCTGCGGCCCGACGCGCGGGCGCTGGCGCTCTTGGGCAAGCTGGCCGCGCGCGGCGACGACGCGATTCTGCGCGCGGTGGCCGACGAGCTCGCGGCCGAGGGCCTGCCCGTGGTGGAGTCGACGCGCTATCTCGGCAGCCGCATGACTGCGCGCGGCTTGTGGTGCGGCGCGCCGCTCGACGAGAGGCTGCGCGCCGACCTGGCGCTTGGCCTGCGCGTGGTGGCGAGCCTGGGCGAGCACGACGTGGGCCAGGCCTGCGTGGTGCGGCAGGGCACCGTGCTCGCGGTCGAGGCGCTCGAGGGCACCGACCGCATGCTGCGGCGCGCCGCCGAGTTCGGCGCCGGCGCGGTGCTGGTGAAGGCCGCCAAGCGCGAGCAGGACATGCGCTTCGACGTGCCGGTGATCGGGCCCGGCACGATCGCGGTGGCGAGTGAGTGCCGGCTGCGCGCGATCGGTCTCGAAGCCGCGCGCACGCTCGTGCTCGAGCCCGAGAAGACCCGCGCCGCCGCCGAGCGCGCGGGCATCTCGATCGTCGGGCTCGGACCCGAGGACGCCTAGCGTGCCCACGCGGTCATCGCTCCCGCGCATCGCGGTCGTCGGTGTGGGTCACATGGGCCGCTTCCACGTCGAGAAGCTCGCGCAGCTGGCGGGCGAGGGCGTGATCGAGCTCGCGGGAGTGTGCGACCGCGACGCGGCTCGCGCCGCCGAGGTGGCGCAGAAGTTCGGCACGCGCGTGATCGGCAGCGTGGCCGAGATCGCCCGGCAGGCCGACGCCGCGATCGTGGCCGTGCACACCTCCGAGCACGCGCGCGTCGCGGAGGAGCTGCTCGAGTCCGGCGTCGACTGTCTGGTCGAGAAGCCGATCGCGACCACGCGCGCCGAGGCGCGCCGGCTGGTCGACACGGCGCGTGCGCGCGGGCGCATCCTGCAGGTGGGTCACATCGAGCGCTTCTCGCGCGCGTTCCGCGCCATTCGCCCCGCGCTCGGCCGGCCGCGCTTCGTGGAGGCGCACCGCATCGGGCCCTACCCGGCGCGCGCCACCGACGTGTCGGTCGTGCTCGACCTCATGATCCACGACCTCGACATCGTGGCCGAGCTCGCGGGGGGCGAGGCCGAGCGGGTCGAGGCGGTCGGCGTGCCGGTGTTGTCGAAGACGGAAGACATCGCGAACGCGCGGCTGCGGCTCGTGGGCGGATGCGTCGTGAACCTCACCGCCAGCCGCGTGTCACTCGAGCGGCTGCGCAAGGTGCGGCTGTTCCAGTCCGACGCCTACGTATCGCTCGACCTGGGCGAGAACAAGATCACGCTGGTGCGTCGCGAGGGCGTGCCGGGCGAAGGCGAGGCGCCGCGCATCGTGGTCGAGAAGCTCGAGTTCGACGCCGCCGACGCGCTGCTCTTGCAGGACCGCGCGTTCGCCGAGTGCGTGCGCACGCGCGCCGAGCCCGAGGTGAGTGGCGCCGACGGCGTGCGCGCGCTCGAGCTCGCGCTGCGCATCCAGGAGGCGATCGAGCCGATCGAGGCCGGCGGGTGAAGCTGTTCCTCTCCACCGCCGACGCCTCGGGTGACTTGCACGCCGCCGCGCTGGTCGAGGCGCTGCGCAAGCGCGTCCCCGAGCTCGACGCCTTCGGCCTGGGCGGGGCGTCGCTCGAGGCGGCGGGCTTCCGGCCCCTGGTCGCGCAGTCCGAGATCGCGATCGCGGGCCTGGTCGAGGTGCTGGGCGCGGCGCCGCGCGTGGCCGGGGCCTACACGCGGCTGCGGCGGGCACTCACGGGCGGGAAGCCCGAGCTCGCGGTGTTCGTCGACTCACCCGACCTGAACCTGCCGCTCGCCTCGGTCGCCAAGCGCCACGGCGTGCCCGTGCTGTACTACGTGGCGCCGCAGGTCTGGGCCTGGCGGGCCGGGCGCGTGCGCAAGCTCGCGCGCCGCACCGACCAGATGGCGGTGATCTTCCCCTTCGAGGAGCCGTTCCTGCGCGCCGCGGGCATCCGGGCCGAGTTCGTGGGTCACCCGCTGATCGACCGCCTGGCGCCGCTGGCGCACGAGCGCGACCGCTCCGAGCTCGCGCGCTCGCTCGGGCTCGACCCGGCGCAGCCGATCGTGGGTCTCTTGCCGGGCAGCCGGCACAACGAGGTCGAGCGCAACTGGCCGCTCATGCGCGAGTCACTCGAGCTGCTGCGCGGCGCGCTGCCCGGGCTGCAGGCGCTGCTGATCGTCGCGCCCACGCTCTCCGCCGAGTCGTTCGGCGCGCCGGACTGGCTGCGCGTGGTGCGCGGCCGCTCGCACGAGGCGATGGCGGCGTCGACCTGTCTCGTGTCCGCGGCAGGCACCGCCACGATCGAGGCGGCGATCCTGGGCGTGCCGCTGGTGGTCGCGCACCGCACGAGCCCGCTCACCTTCGAGCTGGCCCGGCGGCTCGCGACCGTGTCGTCGAGCTGCATGGTGAATCTGGTGGCGGGCGAGGGCATCGTGCCCGAACGCATCCAGGGCCAGGCGCGTCCCGCGGCGATCGCCGCGCTGGTGTCCCGGCTGCTGCACGACGCCGGCGCGCGCGCGGAGATGAAGCGCGGCCTGGCGCGCGCGGTCGCGAAGCTCGGCCCGCCCGGCGCCGCAGAGCGGGTGGCGGACCTGGCGCTCGGGCTGGTGAAGCGGGCGTGATCTTCGCCTACGACCTGCTCCTTTTGCCGCTCGCGCTGCTGGCGGCGCCGTTCCTCGTGGTCGCGGCGCTGTTCGGCGCGTTCGGGCCGCTGGGCTCGGTGCTCGAGAGACTGCGCCCGCTGCCGCGCATGCCGGCCGGCACGGTGTGGGTGCACGCCGCGAGCGTGGGCGAGGTCGAGGCGGCGGCGCCGCTGGTCGCGCGGCTGGTCGAGCGCGGCCTGCCCGTGATCGTCACGGCAGTCACGGTGACCGGGCGCAGCCGGCTGCGCAACGTGCTGCCGCGCGTGCGCACGCGCATCGCCCCGCTCGACCTGCCCGGGCTCGTGCACCTCTCGCTGGCGCGCGCGCGTGTCTCGGTGCTGGTGCTGATCGAGACCGAGCTGTGGCCGAACCTGATCTCGGCGGCCGCGGCACGCGGCGTGCGCGTGATCGTGGCCGGCGGGCGCATCTCGGACCGGAGCTTCCCGCGCTACCGGCTGTTCGCGCCCTTCTTCGCGCCGCTGCTCGCGAAGCTCCACGCGGTGGGCGCGCGCGCCGAGCTCGACCGGGCGCGCTTCGTGGCGCTGGGCGCGCCCGACGCGCGCGCATCGGTGGTGGGCGACCTGAAGCTCGACCGTCCGCGCGCGCCCGAACCGAGCGAGGCGCTGCGCGACTCACTGGGCCGCGGCCCGTTCCTGATCGGCGGCAGCACCCACCCGGGCGAGGAGGAGGCGCTGGTCTCGGCCTGGCAGCGGCTGCGCGCCACGCGCGCGCCCGAGCTGCGGCTGGTGCTCGCACCGCGTCACCCCGAGCGCGTGCCCGAGGTCGCCCACACCGTGCGGCGCGCCGGCGCGCGCGTCGGCCTGCGCACGCAGGGCGCCGCCGACGCCGACGTGGTGATCGTGGACAGCGTGGGCGAGCTCGCGAGTCTCTACCACCTGGCCGACCTGGTGTTCGTGGGCGGGAGTCTCGCGCCGATCGGCGGTCACAACCTGATCGAGCCCGTGCAAGCGGCGCGCGTGGTGGTGCACGGTCCGAACGTGCAGAACCAGCGCACGCAGGTCGCGCTGCTGGGCCCGTTCGGCGTGCTGCACGCGATCGAGAACGCGGCCGAGCTCGAGCGCGTGCTGCGCGAGCTGTGGGCCGACCCCGAGCGCAACGCGCCCGCGCGCGAGGCCGCGAAGCGCCTCGAGGAGCACCGCGGCGCCACCGACCGCGTGCTGGCGCTCGTGACCGAGGCGAGGGGCTGACTCGATGCCCGAGCTCGAGTTCCTGTGGCGCGTGCACGAGTCACCCGCACAGCGCCTCGCGCTGGCGCCGCTGGCGGCGGCCGAGCTTCTGTACGCGGCCGGCGCACGCCTGCACAGACTCGTGTACGACGCGGGCTGGCGCCGGCGCACGCGCCTGGCCGCGCAGGTGGTGTCCGTGGGGAACCTGGCGGTGGGCGGATCGGCCAAGACACCGGTCGCGGCGTTCCTGGCGCGCGAGCTGCGCGCGCGCGGGCGCAAGGTGGCGCTACTCTCGCGCGGCGTCGGCGGCCGGCGCACGCGCGGGGTGAACGTGGTGTCCGACGGCGAGCGCGTGCTCGCCGCGCCCGCCGACGTGGGCGACGAGCCGTGTCTCCTGGCCGCGGCCGCGCCCGGCGTGCCCGTGCTGGCCGGAGCCGAGCGCGTGGCCATCGGCTTGCGCGCGATCGCCGCCTTCGGCGCCGAGGTGCTGGTGCTCGACGACGGCTTCCAGCACCACCCGCTCGAGCGCGACGTCGACCTGGTGTGTCTCGACGCGCGCCTCGGCCTGGGCAACGGCCACGTGCTGCCGCGCGGTCCGCTGCGCGAGCCGCCCGGGGCGCTGCGGCGCGCCGACGCGCTGGTCTGGACGCGCGCCGAGCCGGGCGACCCTGCGCCGCCGGGCCGCGACCGACTCCCCGCGGGCCTGCCCGAGTTTCGCGTGGCGCTGCGCAAGCTCGGACTGCGGCCCCTGGCGGGTGGCGAGCGGGCGCCGCTCGAGCGACTGCGCGGCGCGCGCGTGGGGCTCGTGGCGGCGATCGCGCGCCCGGACCGCCTCGCGCGCGACCTCGACTCACTCGGCGCCGAGGTGTGCGCGCGGCGGGTCTTCGCCGACCACCATGTCTACACGCCGGCCGATCTCGCCGGGCTGGACCGCGAGCTGCTCTGGGTCACGACCGCGAAAGACGCCGTGAAGATCCCGCCGGCCTGGGCCGGCCCCGCGGAGCTGGTCGTGCTCGACGAAGACGTCGAGCGCGAGGCCGCGTCGGCGCTGGTCGAGTTCGTCGCCTCGAAGCTCTAGCTCAAGAGCAGCGCCTGCTGGCGCCTCACCGATGCGACGAAGGCGAGCAGCACGAGCGCGATCACCACCACCGGCAGATGACTCGCCTCGTCGTGAGTCAGGTGCGCGTGCGCCGCGCCCAGCATGATGATGAACAGGCCGCAGGCCGACCAGAACGCGAGCCGCGGGACGAGCAGCGCGATCGCGCCCAGCAGCTCACAGCTGCCGATGAACATGCGGAAGCCGTCGGAGTAGCCGAACTTGTGGAAGCCGTCGACCGCCTGGGGATCACTCATGAGCTTCGGGTACGAAGCGAACAGGTAGAGCGCCGCGAGCAGCCCGCTCGCCAGCCAGGTCGCGATCATCACGTTGCGGCTCGACATGGCGGTCTCCCCGATGTTGGACGACGAGTCAGCGTGTCACGGCCCGCGCGAGCCGGTCAAACGGAGCCGCGGGCGCGAGTCTGATATGCTGCGCGGCCTCATGGATCTCGCACGCCGCTCTCTTCACGGCCCCCCGCTCGAGCGCGCGGAGCTGCTCACCACGTTGACTGCGGAGCTTCCGCTGCTTCCGCTCTTGCACGAGGCGCGCGTCGCGCGCGAGCACGGCTTCGGAAACCGCGTGCGCGTGCACATCCTGAGCAACGCGCAGAACGCGCGCTGCCCCGAAGACTGCGGCTACTGCTCGCAGTCGGCGGTCACGAACGCGCCGCTCCGGCCCTATCCGTGGAAGCCCAAGGAGGAGCTGATCGCCGAGGCCAAGCGCGCGCACGCCGCGGGCGCGTTCCGCTACTGCATGGTCGCGAGCGGGCGCGGCCCGAGCGATCGCCAGGTCGAGTTTCTCGCCGACGCGGTGCGCGCGATCCGCGCCGAGGTGCCCGTACGCATTTGTGTGTCGGTAGGGCTGCTCGACGAAGACAAGGCGCGCCGGCTGAAGGAGGCCGGCGTCGACCGGCTGAATCACAACCTGAACACCAGCGAGCGGCGCTACCCCGAGATCTGCAGCACGCACACCTACGCCGACCGCGTGGCCACCTTGCGCGCGGCCCGTGCCGCGGGGCTCGAGCAGTGCAGCGGGCTGATCGCGGGCATGGGGGAGGCCGACGAGGACCTGGTCGACGTGGCGCTCGAGCTGCGCGGGCTCGAGATCCCCTCGATCCCGGTGAACTTCCTCCTGCCCATCGAGGGCAACCCGCTGCAGTCCGACGGGTCACTCACGCCGGAGCGCGCGCTGCGCGTGCTGGCGATGATGCGGCTGGCCAACCCGCGCGCCGAGGTGCGTATCGCCGCCGGCCGCGAGGGACACCTGCGCTCACTGGAGGCACTTTCGCTCTGGCCCGCCAACTCGCTGTTCGTCGAGGGCTACCTGACCACCAAGGGCAAGGGCGCCGTGGCCACCTACCGCATGATCCGCGACGCCGGCTTCGTGGTCGAAGGGCCCGAGGGGGAGATCATTCCCTGGGCCGCCCTGGGGCTCGACGACGTGTTTCGCGTCGAAGGCGAAGATCAGATCCTGAAGCCTGCGGTCCTGGCCCAGCTCCGCTAACCTGCCCGTCCGATGGTCGCGTGGGCACACTACCTACGCTCGGGGGGGGCCGCGTGAAGCCCATACGGACCGTGGAGATCGGCGATTCGACGTCGGGCCGCTTGCGGCTCGGGGCCGGTCTGCCGCTCGCCTGGATCGCCGGGCCGTGCGTGATCGAGAGCCAGACGCTCATGGCCGCGACCGCCGAGCGTCTGAAGAAGCTCTCCGAGAAGCTCTCGACGCCGCTGATCTTCAAGTCGTCCTATCTCAAGGACAACCGCAGCGACGAGCTCTCCTACCAGGGCCCGGGGCTCGACGACGGGCTCGAGATGCTGGCCTGGATCCGCAAGGAGTTCGAGCTGCCAGTGCTGTCCGACGTGCACAGCGTGGAGGAGATCGCGGCCGCGCGCGAAGTGCTCGACGTGATCCAGATCCCCGCATTCCTGTGCCAGCAGACCTCGCTCTTGATCGCCGCGGGCAAGTCGGGCAAGCCGGTGAACGTGAAGAAGGGCCAGTTCATGTCGCCGAGCGCGATGAGTCACCCGGTCGGCAAGATCGAGCGCACCGGGAACCAGCGCGTCCTGCTCACCGAGCGCGGCGCGCAGTTCGGCTACCACAACCTGGTGGCCGACATGACGGCGATCCCGCTCATGAAGGAGATCGGCGTTCCGGTGGTGTTCGACGCGGGTCACCAGGTGCGGCGCTACGGCATTCCCAGCACCGACCCCGCCGGGGGCGGCCCGCGCGAGCACATTCCCGTGCTGATCCGCTCGGCGGTCGCGGCCGGCGCCAACGGCGTGTTTCTCGAGACCCATCCCAACCCGCGCGAGGCGCTGTGCGACGCGGCGAGTCAGTTTCCGCTCGACCAGCTCGAGGAGCTCATGATGCAGACGAAGGCGCTGGCCGAGCTGATGCGCGGACAGGGTCACGCATGAGCGCGCGCATCGACCCCGAGCTGCTCGAGATATTGGTCTGCCCGAAGTGCAAGGCCGACCTGGACGTGAAGCGCGCGGCCGACGGCGCCGAGCAGTCACTCGACTGTCCGAAGTGCCGGCTGTCCTATCCCGTCGAGGACGGGATCCCGGTCATGCTCGTCGAAGAGGCGCGGCCGCTCTAGCCGCGCTGCGCTCGCCCGACAGCCGGTAACCCAAACGGTGCAGCGCGAGCTTCCACTGCTCGCGGCGCATCCAGCCGCGCAGGGCGGCGCGCAGCTTGCGGTCGCGGCCCGTGTAGGCGCCGATGAACGCCGCCAGCTCGCGGCGGCCGATCGGGCCGCGGAACAATCCCGCTTTCACGGCCGAGCGCGTCAGTCGGCCCAGGTTCCGCGCGCGCAGGCGCGGCGGCAGCCCCCCGCGCGGGTGGTACACGGCGCGGTCGAGGTCGACCACCACGATGCGCCGCCGGCCCGCGTCCTCGACCACCAGCACGTTGTGGAGCTGCAGGTCGCGGTGGTCGACGCCCGCGTCGTGGAGCCGCCGCACGGCCTCGCCCACCTCGCGCAGGAGCGTGCGCTGCGCCTCGGCGGAGGGGGCGCTCAACAGGGCGTCGAGCAGGTCGCGCGCGCCCCGCTCCTCGCGCGTGCCGATCAGCGCCGACCAGAACGGCCCGGCCGCCGGCCACAGCGCCAGACACAGCACGTGCGGCACGGGTGCGCCCATGGATTCGGCGCGCGCGGTCACGTGCAGCTCCTCGAGCGCGCGCGCCGGCCCCAGATAGAGTGACCCGGTGAGTCCGCCGAGCAGCCCGCCGTGCTGGTAGCGGCGCAGCACCACGTGCGTGTCGCGCCGCAGTGACACGCTCGGCACCACCCCGCGGCCGCGGCGCGGCGCGCGCGCGAACAGGCGCTTGCGCGCCTCGGGGTCGGCCAGCCGCAGCGCCACGAGCTCGGACGCGAGCTCGGCGTCGAACACGAGATAGGCGTCGGCGACGCGGTGCACCACGTAGCCGGCGGGCACGTGCCGCACGGGCCCGCGCATCAGTCGTCGCTCCGGCCGAGCCGCCGCATGAGATAGATGCCGATCGCGAGCGCGAGCGTGTTGGGCAGCCACAAGCCGAACCAGGCCGGCACCACGCCCTTGGTGGAGGCCATGTCGCCCAGCGAGAACGTGATCCAGTACAGCGCCATGACCACGATCGCGGTGAGCGCGCCCGCGGAGCGGCCCGAGCGCATGGGCCGGATGCCGAGGGGCACGGCGATCAGCGCGAGCAAGATCGACGCGGCCGGGAACGCCAGCCGCCGGTTGATCTGCACCGAAAGCCCCGTGCCGTAGCGGCCGTCGAGCCGCTTGTGCTCCGGATCGTCCTTGGGCAGCCGCCAGGCGGCGATCAGCTCCTGGAACGTGAGCTGACCCGTGCCGACCTTGGGGTCGGTGTACTGCGACACGTCGACCGCGGTGCGCATGGTGTGGAAGCGGATGCGCCGGTAGTGACTCGGGTCGGGGTCGCGGAAGTGGATCGAGCCGTCGTGCATGAGGAACGCGAGCGAGCGTGCGTCGGGGTCACTGTCCAGCGTGCCGCAGCGCGCGGCCGCGTAGAAGCTGCGGCCGCCTTCCTCCTCGCTGGCGCTGCCGATCAAGACGCCCTCGAGCGGACAGCTCGCCCCGCCCAGTGAGTGCACGAACATCAGCTTGTCGCCGAACTCCATGAACTTCCCGGGCTCGATCACCTGGATCGATCCGGCCAGCTGGCGCAGCAACACGCGCATCTTCATGGCCGCCTTGGGCTGCACCTCGAACAGCATGTAGGTGGCGGCCAGCGCGGCGATCACGCCCAGCGCGAGCGCCGGCGGCAACAGCCGCGCCACGCTCAGGCCGCTGGCGCGCATGGCCACGATCTCGCCGTCGGCCGACATGCGGCCGAGTGACAGGAGCACCCCGAACAGCAGCGCCGAGGGCAGGGCGTACGAGGCGTAGGCGGGCAGGATCACCATCACCAGCTGCCCCAGGCCCTCGAGGCCCACCCCGGCGGCCGCCAGCTCCTCCATGAAGCGCAGGAGGTTGCTGACCACGAGCAAGAGGATGATCGCGAACAGACCCAGCAGGGCGTGCAGCAGGATGTCGCGGAACATGTAGCGCCACAGGAGGAGCGGAGCGACCATCGCAAACCATGCTAGGGCCCATCCCGGCGGAGCGCATCCTCGTGATTCGCCTCGGCGCGCTCGGCGACGTAGTGCGCACGCGCTGGGCGTTTGCCGGCGTGCGCGCGCTCTATCCCGAGGCGCGCATCGACTGGCTGGTGGAGGATCGCGCCGCCGCGGGCCTGATCGCGCTTCCGGGTCTGTCGGAGCAGGTGGTCGTGCCGCGGCGCAAGCTGCGCGCCCGCCACCCGTGGCTGGCCCTGACCAGCTTGCGCGAGCTCGCGCGCGAGCTGCGCGAGCGCCGCTACGACCTGTCGATCGACTTCCACGGCGTGTTCCGCAGCGGCTTCCTGGCCTGGGCCGCCGGCATCCCCGTGCGGGTCGGCTACGCGGCGCCGACCGCCAAGGAGTGGAGTCACTGGTTCGCGACCCAGCGCGCACCCGCGCAAAGACACGTCTCGCGCTTCGAGCGCAACGCGGCCCTGGTGCGCTTCCTGGGCGGCGAGGTTCCGGCGCGGCCGAACGTGCTGGCGCTCGACCCGGCGCTGGCCGAGAAGCTCGACCTGCCGCGCCGCTTCGCGCTGATCCACCCGGGCACGAGCCCCAAGACCACTTACAAGCGCTGGGAGGCCGAGCGCTTCGCCGCGGTGGCGCGCGGGCTGCGCGCGCGCGCCGGCATCGAGACACTCGTGGCGTTCGGCCCGGTCGCGGGGGAGCGCGAGGCGGCGCGCGCGGTGGTGGCGGCAGCGGAGGGCGCAGCGGCGCTCGCGCCCCCGACCGAGTCACTGGCCGAGCTGCTGGCGCTTTTGACGCGCGCGCGGCTGTTCATCGGCTGCGACTCGGGCCCCATGCACCTGGCGGCGCTGGCGGGAACGCCCGTGGTGGCCATCTTCGGGCCCACCGACCCGGTCGAGAACGCCCCCAGCCAGGGCGTCCCGCACCGGATCGTGCGCCACGACGTGGGCTGCAACCCCTGCCGCGAGGGCTGCCCCGCGCGCGCCTGCATGCGCGCGGTCGAGCCCGAGGGCGTGCTCGAGGCCGCTCTCGCGTTGCTCTAGCGCCGCCGGCAGGGTATCTAGGAGGCGGGGGAACCGACCGGGGCTTGGCGACTAAGTGGCCGTAGCGAAAGAGAAAATTGCGGTCGTGCTGCCGAATCACCTGGGCGACGTGGTGATGGCGACGCCCGCTCTGCGCGCGCTGCGCCGCGGCCGCCCCGAGGCCGAGATCACGGCCGTCGTGCGCGACACGCTGGTGGGCGTGCTGCGCGGCTCGCCCAACGTGGACCGGATCGTGGCCCACGAGATCTACCGGCGGCGCGGCGCGCTCGCACGGCTGCGCGAGCGGGCGCGCGTGGCGCGCGGCCTGCGCGGCACGGACACCGTGCTCGTGCTGCCCAACTCGTTCGCGGGGGCGCTCCTCGCCTTTCTGACTCGTGCACAGACACGCGTCGGCTACGCGCGCCGCGCGCGCGGGCTCCTGCTCACCCTTGCCGTGCCCGCGCCGCGCGAGAACGGCCGCTTCGCCCCGCAGGCCATGGAGCGCTACTACCTCGAGCTGGCGCGCCGGCTGGGCGCGCCCGACCTCGGCACGCAGCTCGAGCTGTTTCTCGAGCCCGAGGCCGAGCGCGAAGCTGACTCGCGCTTCGCCGCGGCCGGCCTGGGCGGCGGGCGGCCGCTCGTGTGTCTCGCGCCCGGTGCGGGCTTCGGACCGTCGAAGCTGTGGCCGCTCGAGTACGTGGCCGAGCTCGCGCGCAGCCTGCGCGGCGAGGGTGCCGACGTGGCGCTCGTGCACGGCCCGGGCGAGGGCGCGCTGGCCGACGAGATCCTGCGCCAGGCCGGCGTGCCGCTCGCGCTGCTGGGCGGCGACTCACTCTCGCTCTCGGTGCTGAAGTCGCTGCTCGCGCGCGCGCAGCTCCTGGTGTGCAACGATGCCGGCGCGAGACACATCGCCGCGGCTTTCGAGGTGCCCACGATCGTGCTCATGGGTCCGACCGCGATCGGCTACACCAACTTGAACTTGAAGCGCACCAAGCTGCTGCGCGAGCCGGTCGAGTGCTCGCCGTGTCAGCTGAAGGTCTGTCCGATCGACCACCGCTGCATGACCCGGCTCCTGCCGCAGCGCGTGCTGGCCGAGGCGCGCGCCGCGCTCTCGCAGCGCGACTGGCAGGGCTCGGTCGAGCTGGAGCTCGCGCCGTGACCGGCGAGGTGGACCTCTCGATCGTGATCGTGGCCTGGAACGTGCGCGACCTGGTGCTCGACTGTCTCGCCTCGATCCGCGAGGCCAAGCTCGGCATCACCTACGAGGTGATCGTGGTCGACAACGGCTCGGTCGACGCCACGGTCGAGTCG
This sequence comes from Myxococcota bacterium, assembly GCA_035498015.1. Taxonomy (NCBI): domain Bacteria; kingdom Pseudomonadati; phylum Myxococcota; species Myxococcota bacterium. The sequence continues at coordinate 20,630 of DATKAO010000154.1, read as the reverse complement.
GTGGTGCGCCAGTTCCCCGAGACACGCGTGCTGGCGCTGCCCAAGAACATCGGCTTCGGCGCGGGCAACAACCGCGGGCTCGAAGTCATGCGCGGCCGGCACGCCGTGCTGTTGAACAGCGACACGATCGTGCTGCCGGGCGGGCTCGAGGCCTGCGTGCGCTTCCTCGACGAGCACCCCGAGGTGGGCGCGGTCGGCCCGCAGCTGCTCAACCCCGACCGCACCAAGCAGAACTGCATCCACAACTCGCCGACGCTGGTGTCCGAGATCGTCGGTCAGTCGTTCCTGCGCCGTGTCTTCCCGCGCCGCTGGCCCAGCAAGAACGTGCACTACGACGCGCCGGTCGAGGTCGAGGCGGTGCTGGGCGCGTGCCTGTTCGCGCGCCGCGAGGTGATCCAGCAGGTCGGGCTGATCGACGAGGACTACTTCTTCTTCCTGGAAGAGACCGACTGGTGTCACCGCATGCGCGCGGCCGGCTGGCGGGTGTTTCACCTGCCGGACGCGTACGTGATCCACCTGTACGGAGAGTCCACGAAGAAGAAGCTGCCGCTGCGCACGCGCATCGAGTACTACCGCAGCCGGTACATCTTCTTCCGCAAGAACCGCTCGCCCGCGGTGTACGCGGCGCTGCGCGCGATCGTGATGGCGAAGATCCTGGTCGGCAGCGTGTTCGGCGGGCGGCGGGCGGCCGAGTACCGCAAGATCCTCGCCTGGCACGGCGCCGGCGAGCCGGCGACCTCGGGGCTCGCGGCCGCGTGACTCGGCGCCGATCCAGAACGAGCATGCGTAGGAGGCCAGATTGCCGCGGCGTTCGATGACGGGCTTCGGGCGCGCGGAGAGCCAGGACGGCATCTCCGCCGAGGTGCGGGGCGTGAACTCGCGCCACCTCGAGGTGCGCGCGCGCCTGCCGCGCGAGCTGGCGGCGCTCGAGAGCGAGGTGCGCGCGCTCGCGGGCCGCCACTTCGAGCGCGGGCAGATCGAGATCAGCGTGCGCCTGCCGCGCGAAGGCGCGTTCGCGCCCCGGCTCGAGATCGACCTCGAAGCGGCGCGCGCCTACGCGCGCGCGGCCAAGGAGCTGGCGCAGGGCCTCTCGAAGCCCGAGGAGCTCGAGGTCGCGGCGCTGCTGGCGCTTCCTGGAGTGTCTCGCCTGCGCGAGCCCGAGCTCGAGGCGGAGTCACTGGCCGCGGGCATGCTGGCCACCATCGACCGCGCCTGCGCCGCCGCCGCCGAGATGCGCGCGCGCGAGGGCGAGGCGCTGGAGCGCGAGCTGCGCGGGCGGCTCGACGCGATCGAGGCGCAGTTGCGCGCGGTCGAAGCGCGCGTAGAGGTGGTGCGTGGCGGCATGCGCGAGCGGCTCGAGAAGCGGCTCTCGGCCCTGGCCCCGGCCATCGAGCTCGACCCGGGCCGGCTCGAGCAGGAGATCGTGCTGCAGATCGACCGCATGGACGTGACCGAGGAGACGGTGCGCCTGCGCAGTCACCTGGATCAGTTCCGCGAGACGCTCGACGCGCCCGGTGCGGTCGGGCGCAAGCTCGAGTTCGTGCTGCAGGAGATGGGGCGCGAGACGAACACGATCGGCTCCAAGTCGGCCGACACCGAGCTCTCGCGCGCGGTGGTCGCGCTCAAGACCGAGCAGGAGAGGCTGCGCGAGCAGGTCCTGAACGTCGAGTGAAGCTGTTGAACATCGGCTATGGCAACGTGATCGTCGCGGACCGCGTCGTGGCGGTCGTGGGCTCGTCGGCTGCGCCGATCCGGCGCCTGCGCGAAGAGGCCGGCCCGCGTGGCAAGCTGGTCGACGCGACCCAGGGCCGGAAGACGCGCTCGGTGATCATCACCGACTCCGACCACGTGGTGCTGTCGGCCGTGCAGCCGGAGACGATCGCGGCGCGGCTCACGGGGGCGGCCGACGACGAGGAGGCCCAGTGAGTCGCCGCGGCATCCCGTTCGTGGTCTCCGGCCCCTCGGGCGTGGGCAAGAGCACGATCGTGCGCCAGGTGATCGCCAACGACAGAGGCGTGGCCTTCTCGATCTCGCACACCACGCGCAGGCCGCGCGCCGGCGAGAAGGACGGCGTGGACTACTTCTTCGTCGACCGCGCCGAGTTCCAGGAGCTGATCGCCGCCGACGCGTTTCTCGAGCACGCCGAGTACCAGGGCAACCTGTACGGCACCAGCCGCGCAGCGGTCGCTCGGCCCACGGCCGAGGGCTACGATCTGATCCTCGAGGTCGAGATCCAGGGCGCGCAGCAGCTGCGCAAGCGCCTGCCCGAGGCCGTGCGCATCTTCATCGAGCCCCCCTCGTTCGAGATCCTCGAGGAGCGGCTGCGCGGGCGCAGCACCGAGACCGACGACGTCATGCGCGCGCGGCTCGAGCGCGCGCGCGAAGAGCTGGCCTACGCAGATCAGTGTCACCACCGGATCGTGAACGAGTCGATCGACGCGGCGGTCGACGAGTTCCTCGAGATCGTCCGCGAGGCGCGCAAGGAGCGCGGCTAGATGGCGCGCATCAACGAGATCGTCGAGCAGGTCCAGGGCAACGCCCCCGACGCCGACGTCTCGCTGCTCGAGCGCGCCTACGTGTACTCGGCCAAGGTGCACCAGGGGCAGATGCGGCTCTCGGGCGAGCCCTACCTGACGCACCCGCTGGCCGTGGCCGAGATCCTGGCGAACATGCGCATGGACCCGGTGACGGTGGCGGCGGGCCTGCTGCACGACACGGTCGAAGACACGCTGGCGACCGACCGCGACATCCGCAACCAGTTCGGCGACGAGGTCGGCGACCTGGTCGCGGGACTCACGAAGCTGTCGAAGATCGAGTTCCAGAGCCGCGAAGAGGCCCAGGCCGAGAACTTCCGCAAGATGCTGATCGCGATGTCGAAGGACATCCGCATCATCCTGATCAAGCTGGCCGACCGGCTGCACAACATCCGCACGCTCGACTTCATGAAGGAGGAGTCACGGCAGCGGATCGCGCGCGAGACGCTCGACATCTACGCGCCGCTCGCGCACCGGCTCGGCATCTACTGGATGAAGGAGGAGCTCGAGGACCGCGCGTTCCGCGTGCTGCACCCCGAGGTCTACCGCTCGATCGAGGAGCGCATCGCCGGCACCAAGAAGGAGCGCGAGCGCTACATCGACGACGTGCGCACGCGGCTCCAGGCCGAGCTCTCCGCGCGCGGCCTGCACTGCGAAGTCACCGGGCGGCTCAAGGAGGCCTACAGCCTCTACAAGAAGATGTCGCAGCAGAACGTGTCGATCGACCAGATCTACGACCTGATCGCGTTCCGCGTGATCGTCGACGGCACGACCACCACCTGTTACGAGACGCTCGGCATCGTGCACGGGCTGTGGAAGCCGGTCCAGGGCCGCTTCAAAGACTACATCGCGATGACCAAGCCCAACGGCTATCAGTCGATCCACACCACCGTGATCGGGCCGTTCGGCGAGCGCATGGAGGTGCAGATCCGCACGCAGGAGATGCACCGCGTGGCCGAGCTCGGCATCGCCGCGCACTGGAAGTACAAGGGCGACGGCGCCACGCGCCCCAGCGACGAGCAGAAGTTCGCCTGGCTGCGCCAGCTGCTCGAGTGGCAGCAGCAGCTCAAGGACCCCAACGAGTTTCTCGAGACCGTGCGCGTCGACCTGTTCTCGGACGAGGTCTACGTGTTCACGCCCAAGGGCGACGTGCAGGCGCTATCCGCGGGCGCGACGCCGATCGACTTCGCCTACGCGGTGCACAGCGAGGTCGGGAATCACTGCGCGGGCGCGAAGATCAACGGCCAGCTCGTGCCGCTGCGTCACAAGCTCACCAACGGCGACACGGTCGAGATCGTGACTTCGCCGCACCAGCGGCCGCGCCAGGAGTGGCTCGACATCGTGGTGACCGGCCGCGCGCGCAGCCGCATCCGGCACTTCTTGAAGTCGGAGCAGGTCGAGCGCTCGCGCGCGCTGGGCCGGGACCTCTTGCACCGCGAGCTGCACAAGCGCGGTCTGTCGTTCGAGAAGCTGGCGAAGGCGGGCGAGCTGAAGAACGTGGCCAAGGAGCTGGGCGTGCGCGACCTCGACGGCCTGCTGCAGGCCGTGGCCTACGGCAAGCACGACGCGCGCGCGGTGGCGCGCAAGATCGCCGGCGTGGGCGAGGACGAGCCCGAGCCGAAGCCGTCGCTCTTGCGGCGCGTGCTGTCGGTGGGCCGGGGCGGACCCGGTCAGGTGCGCGTGTCGGGCATGGACAACGTGCTCGTGCGCTTCGCCAAGTGTTGCTCGCCGGTGCCCGGCGAGTCGGTCGAGGGCTTCATCACGCGCGGGCGCGGGGTCACCGTGCACGCGAGTGACTGCTCGAAGATCTTCCACCTCGACCCCGACCGGCGCGTGCCGGTCACGTGGGAAGACGTGGCGGGCGCGCCGCCCGTGAACGTGAAGGTGCGCGTGGTGTCCGAGGACCGGCAGGGCTTGCTGGCCGCGGTGACCAACAAGATCAGCGCCGAGGGCGTGAACATCGACAGCGCGCAGATCTACACCGAGCCCGACGGGCGCGCGATCCAGGTGTTCGAGCTCTCGGTCAAGAACCGCAAGCATCTCGACGGCGTGCTGCGCCAGATCGCGAAGATCCGCGGGGTGGTCACGGTCGAGCGGGTGCGCGGTGAGTGACTCGCCGGCCGGCCGGCCCCCGATCTCGGGGGTCGTGATCTGCATGAACGAGGCGGACCGGATCGGCCGCTGCCTCGAGTCGCTCTCGTTCTGCGACGAGCTGGTGGTGGTCGACTCGGGCTCGAGCGACGGAACGCGCGAGGTGGCCCGGCGCTTCACCGAGCGCGTGATCGAGCAGCCGTTCCTGGGCTACGTGAAGCAGAAGAACTTCGCGCTCGAGCGCGCGACGCACGACTGGGTCGTGTGTCTCGATGCCGACGAAGCGCTCTCGCCCGAGCTGCGCGAGGCGGTGCTGGGGGCGATCTCGCGCCCGGAGCCGGCGGCCGGCTACGAGCTCGACCGCATCACGCACTATCTCGGCGTGTGGCACGACCACGGCGAGTGGTATCCCGACTGGCAGCTGCGCGTGTTCCGGCGCTCTCGCGGTCACTGGGCCGGCATGGATCCGCACGACCGCGTGGAGCTCGACGGCCCTGTGGAGAAGCTGCGCGGGCGGCTGTGGCACTGGAACTACCGCAATCTCTCGGAGCACATCCAGACCACCGACCGCTTCTCGGCGCGCATGGCGCGCTCGATGCAAGAGTCCGGCGTGCGCTTCCGGGTGAGTGACCTCTTGCTGCGGCCGCCGGGGCGCTTCTTCAAGGGCTACGTGCTGCGCCAGGGCTACCGCAACGGGCTGCCGGGGTTCATCGTCTGCGCCGCGACCGCGTACTACGTGTTCATGAAGTACGCGAAGCTGTGGGAGCTCGAGCGCGCGGCCAAGAGATGAAGATCCTCCAGCTCACGAGTGACTGGAAGTGGACCGGGCCCGCCGAGCCCATGCTGCACGCGGTGGCCGGACTGCGCGCGCGCGGGCACGAGGTCGATGTCGCGTTTCCGGCCACGCCAGCGGGTCATGCAGGTGGCCTGTCCGAGCGGGCGCGCGAGCGCGGAGTCACTCCGCTGTTCGAGCCGGCTGCGGGGCAGGGCTACTGGCCCTGGCGCGACGGGGACGAGGTGCGGCGGCTGCGGGCCCTGCTGGCCGGACGGCGCTACGACGTGGTGCACGCGACGCACGCGCGCGCGCACCTGCTGACGCGCTTCGCGCTGGGCGGTCGCCGCGAAGGCACGAAGCTCGTCGCGGGCTGGGCCCACGGTGAGCCGATCCCGCGCCGGCCCTGGAACCGCTGGCTGTACGGCCCCGCCGGATGCGACGGCGTGGCCCTCCTGAGCGGGAGGCTGGCAGAAGATGCCCGCCGGCTGGGGAGTCCGTGCGTCGGAGTGATCTCGGGCGTGGTCGACACGGCGCGGTTCGCGCCACGCCAGAGGCGAACCGACCTGCGCGAGTCACTCGGGCTCAAGCCCGAGCAGCGCGTGATCGGCCTCGTGGCCCGGCTGCAGCCGCACCGGCGCGTGGACCTGATCCTGGCGGCCCTGGCGCGGGCGCGAGCCGAGGCCCCCGACCTGAAGCTCGTGGTGGTCGGCCGCGGCACCCGCGCGCGCGAGGTGCTCGACGTCCCGGTGCAGCGGCTCGGCCTGGACACGGCCGTGGCCCGCGCCGGATACCTGCGCGGCGACGACTATCTCGACGTGCTCGCGCAGATGGACGCGCTCGTCTATCTCGTGCCCGGCTCGGACGGCTCGTGCCGCGCTGCGCTCGAGGCCATGTCCCTGGGCATTCCCGCGATCGCCTCGCGGCGCGGCGCGCTGCCGGACTTGCTCGGCGACACGGCGCTGTACGCCGGCGAGCGGGTCGACGAGCTCGCCGCCGCCTTTGCGTCCGTGGCGCGCGATCCCTCGCCCTGGCGCGCGCGCGGCGAGGCCGCGCGCCAGCGCGCGCTGAACGAGTTCGCGATCGACCGCTACGCGGCGCGCTGTGAGTCGCTGTACGAGGCCCTGCGCGCGCGCGCGACGTAGGCCCAGGCGCCCGCACACAGCAGCCCGAGCGCCCCCGTGCCCGGCTCGGCCGGATCCGCGATGTCGGTCGGGTAGGGGGGCTGGGGCAGGGCTCCCGACCCGTCGAACTGGGCACCTGTCCAGTTGGAAAGAGCTGACTCGGGGTGTAGCCTGTCGAGGTCATGTGCGGACCGGACTCACGCTCGATCGAGCCGATCTGAGTCACCTCCCAGACACGAAGGGAAAGCACATGAGTACGCAGATTCGCGCCCTCGAAGGGCGCGACGTTCCTGGCTGCGAGCGCGTGCTGCGCGCTCTACCGGCCTGGTTCGGCATCGAGGCATCGAACCGAGCCTATGTCGAAAGCCTGCGGCGCCTGCCCGCCGCGGTGGCCGAGGCCGACGGCGAGATCGTCGGCTTCATCGCCCTGGAGGCGCACAACCCACTGTCGTTCGAGATCCACGTGATGGGCGTCGAGCCTCGCCGGCACCGGCACGGCGTGGGGCGCGAGCTGGTGCGCTGGGCACGCGGCTTCGCATCGGAGCGCGGCGCCCACTGGCTGCACGTGAAGACGCGCGGCCCGCTCACTCCCGATGCCGACTACGAGAAGACGCGCGCCTTCTATCTCGCGCAGGGCTTCGAGCCGCTGTTCGAGTCATTGGCGCTCTGGGGTCCCGAGAACTCGGCGCTGGTGCTCGTCTCGCGCCTGGCCGGGGAAGGGTAGAATCGGCGCCATGACCGACCTCAAGGACATCGCCCCGAAGTTCGTCGAGCTCGCCCACCGCATCGTCTGGTGCAGCGCGGCCAGCGTCGACCCGCGCGGCCGGCCCTTCACGCGCATCCTGCACCCGATCTGGCAGTGGGACGGCGCGCGACTCGTCGGCTGGATCGCGACCGCGCCGACGCCGCTGAAGCGCGCCCATCTGGCGAAGAGCCCGAACCTCTCGCTCTCTTACTGGACTCCGACTCACGACACCGCCCAGGCCGAGTGCCGCGCGGAGCTCTTCTTCGACCTCCCGACCCGTGAGCGCGTTTGGAATTTGCTGAAGAACGGGCCCGCGCCGGTCGGCTACGACCCCGCGATCATCCCGGGCTGGACGAGCCCCGCGGTCGACGCCTTCGCCGCCCTGCGCGTCGAGCCCTGGCGCATCCGCATGCTGCCCGGCAGCGCACTGGCGACCGGGCAGGGGGGTCTCCGCTGGCGGGAGTGAGTTCGAGCATCCTCGCCGCGTTCGGGAGGTGAGCAGGCGGATGCCGGCCTCCCCTCCGATCGAGGGCCTGGACCCGGGGCTGGTGGCGGCGCTGGAGCGGCCCGAGGCTTATCCCGGCGATCCGGGCGCGGCGGATGGCATCCAGCACATCCAGACCCACCTCTCGCACGTGTTTCTCACTCGGGGGCACGCGTACAAGCTCCACAAGGCGGTGCGCTTCCCGTTTCTCGACTTCGCCACCCGCGCGGCGCGCAATGAGGACTCGCTGCGCGAGGTGCGGCTCAACCGGCGGCTCGCGCCCGAGATCTATCTGGGCGTGGCCCCGGTGGAGATCCGCGAGGGCTTCGTACGCGTCGGTGCGACCCGAGAGTCACTCGCGTCTGCTGGGGCCGAGCACTGCGTCGTCATGGTCCGTCTCAGCGAGGGCCGGGACGCGCTCTCGCTGCTCCAGCGTGGCGAGCTCGAGGCGCCTGAGGTCGATGCGATCGCGCAGCGGATCCTCGAGTTCCATCGCGCGCACGGGATGGGCGCACCGGCGCCGTGGCCTGCCGCGGAGTGGCTCGAGAGGGTCGGCGCGCCCGTGCGCGAATCGTTCTCCGAGATCGCCGAGGTCGGCCCGCTCGCCGAGCGCGCGGGCGCGGCCCTGAGACGCGCCGAGCAGTTCCTCGCGCGCCACTCCAGCCGCTTCGAGGTGCGGCGCCAGGCCGGCCGCGTCGTCGACGCGCACGGCGACCTGCACCTGCAGCACGTCTGGTTCGAGCGGCAAGGCGCCCCGCCGATCGCGATCGACTGTCTCGAGTTCCGCAGTGACTACCGCGAGATCGACGCCGCATCGGAGGTGGCATTCCTGGCCATGGACCTCGCCTACCGCGGGCGGCGCGACCTGGGCGAGCGCTTCCTGCGCCGCTACGCCGAAGCGATGGACGACTACGACCTGTACGGCGTGGTCGACTTCTTCATCGCCTATCGCGCGGCCGTGCGCGCGAAGGTCGCCGCGCTGGCATCGCGCGACGCGGCCGTCTCCAAGGCGCAGCGCGAGGCAGCCTCGGCCAGCGCCGAGCGGCACCTCACGCTGGCCGAGGCGGCGCTGGCCGAGCCCGCAGCCGGTCGGGTCGTGGCGCTGGCCGGGATCGTGGGCACGGGCAAGAGCACGGTCGCGCGCGCGTTGGCCGACGACCTCGGCGGCGTGGTCGTCACCTCGGACCGCGTGCGCAAACGCCAAGCGCGTCTCGGAGACACCGCGCGCGGACACATGGAGCTCTACACTGAACAGCGTACGGCGAACACTTACGCGGGGCTGCTCGAGCGCGCGCTGCCGGTGGTGCGTTCGGGCCGGACGGCGATCCTCGATGCGACCTACGCCCGGACCTCGCTGCGCGCCGAGCTGCTGCGCTGGGTGGCGAGCGAAGGCGTGGGGGCCTTCCTGGTCGAGACGACTTGCGCCGCACCGGTCGCGCGCGCGCGGCTCGAGGCCCGGTCGCGCGCCGGCGGCGATCCGTCCGACGCGGGCCCGGAGCTCTACGAAGCGAGCGCTCGTGGCTTCGAGTCACCGGCAGAGTGGCCGGCGGACGCGCGCGCGACCCTCGCCACCGACGCGCCGAGCTGGCGGGCCGAGGTGACCGCGCTCGCACGGCGTATCGCCGGCCGCGAGTCACGCTAGCCGCCTGAGCCGCTGCACGAGCCGCGGGCGGGTCACTCTGGCAAAGAGTCCTGGCGTATTAGGGTCACCTGCCGCGCCGCAGCTCGTCTCGCACGCGCATGAGCGCGAAGCCGAGCAGGTTCTGACCGCGCCATTGGCGCGGTGAGCGCGCATTCGGGTTGCTCTCGCCCATGCCGATGCCCCAGATCCGGTCTCGCGGGCTGGCTTCCACGATCACCGAGCCACCGGTGCCGAGGAGATACTCCCGGAGCAGGGGGTTCTGTCCGAACTTCGCGGCGTTTCCCCGGACCACGAGCTCGAAGCGCGCGGCCTCCCACCTCGCGCCGTCGAAGCCGCGTACTCTGCGGCCGAGCTGCTTCGCTTCGCGCGGCGTTCCGGCGCCGAGGATGAGCGCGAGCGCGGGCGGATCAGCGAACAGGCGCGCCTTCTCCGCCATCATGAAGTGCTCGGCCGTCGGATACGAGACAGCGTCGACCGTGAACGCGGCGGGCCACCACTGCGACAGGCAGTGTTTGCCGGGCGCGTCGCTCTTCGACGTGTGGCCCCAGAAGAACAGAAACTCCGGCCGGTGGCCGGCGTCCATGGCGTCGGCGAGGGCAGCCCGGCTGTAGTGAGAGGACATGCCGGTACTTTACTCAGTCCGGGCCGACGGCCGTAGAGAAGGGGCTCACAGTCGGAGACGCACATGAGTCCGCAGCAGCAATCGGCCAGCCCCGAGCAAGTCGCCCGGCTGCTGCCCCAGCTGCTGGCTCCGGTATTTCGCATCCGGCGCGCGGCAGATTCACTCCTATTCGCGGTCACCATGCGGGAGCCATCGGTCGGAGGGCGCTGGACCGGAGGGCTGGCGCGGGGATTCGAGCTCCTGGGCCGGGGCCGGGACGAGTTCCTGCACGCCCTGATCTCGTTCTGGGCGGGTCGCATGTCCCGCCAGTACGAAGCACGCATGTCGAATTGGGGCGCCCGGGCGCGTGCGCAAGGCGACGCGCGCTGGAGTCACGCGGCCGAGGCGAGATATCCAGTATCGGGAGACGAGCTCCGGGGTCCCGCGGAGCTCTATGGCGGGAACATCGCTCGCTGGCTCGGCGGCATCGGGCCGGCGGGAGCCGCGTGCCTCGACCAGCTCGTGACCTGTCTCGATCACCCCGAGCCGATGGTGTCCTCCTGCGCCGTGATTCCCGCGCTTGGATCGATGGGTCCGGCTGCGGTCCCGGCGGTGCCTCGGCTGCTCGAGAGGGTGCGCATGCTCGGAGTGGATAGTCAGCCCTTCCACCTGGGCATCGCGCTCGCTCGGATCCTCGCCGATGACTCCGATGCCGCAACCCGGATCACGGCCGAGATCGATCCCACCGGTCCAAGCGAAGCTTTCTACGGTCTCTGTTGGCTGCTCGAGGAGATCGCGCGCCCGAGCCCGGCAGCGAGTGACCTCATGCTCGAGAAGCTGCGCGACGCTCCGCCCGATCGTGTCTCCGGGGTGTTGTGGATCGGGAGTGGGTTGGCTCGCCGCAGCGGCAGCACGCGGTCACAGGCCTGGCGCGATCAAGCGCTCCGCCCGTGCCACGACCCGGACGACACCGTGCGGGCTGCAGCGGCCCACGCGCTGGGGCAGGTCGGTGTCCCGGAGTCCGACACGGCGCCGCTCGTCGAGCTGGCGGGCGATCCGGCGTGGAAGGTGCGCGCACAGGCGTACCGCGCGGCGAAGGAGTGGCGCGCCCCGGCCCCTGAGCTCGTGCGCGCGATGGGCAGAGACCTGCAGAGCGACGACGACGATGCGACGGAGGCCGCGCTCCAGGGGCTCGACTCACTTGGCTCGCGTGTCGCGCCCGCGCTCGATTCGATCCGTACGTGGATCGACCAGGGCGTTGCGCGGCTCGGGTCGGGCGGACCCGACGAGCGGTTCGTGTTCAGCGTACTCGGACTGATCGAGAGCCCGGGCGATGACGCGCAGCCGCTCCGGCCCTCGCTCGCACGTCTACACGAGATCCTCCGCGCGGAGCGACTCACCGCGCTCGAGGCGACGCGGCGGGACGCGGATAGCAAGCCACCTCCGCCACCCGAAGAACCCACCGACGCCGAGCTACTCGCCGAGGAGATCGGCCTGATCCTCGCGCCGCTCGTCCATGACGAGGGCGAGATGGAGCGCGCCGCGCGACTCCTGCAGCAGCTCCGTCCGTAGCGGTCACAAGATGGCTTCCGAGGCTCCGAAGCTCGCCCCGGGCGCGAGCTCCGCGTCGATCGCCTCTCGCACGGCCTGGATCGCGCCTGCGCGCAGACGTGCCTTGGTGTTTGCGTGCGGCAGGCGGTGCACTTTGTGGAGTGCCTGAGTCGCCGATTCGACCGCTGTCTCCAGCTCGGCCGCCGGCACCACCCGATCGAGAAATCCGGCGGTCACTCCCTCGGCCAGTGAGTACATCTCTCCGGTGGTCGCGCTGCGGCTCAGATACGCCGGCGCCAGGCGCTGCCGCGCCAGCTCGAGCGCGAAGCTCGGCACGGCGATGCCGATCGCGACCTCGTTCAGGCCGATCTTGAACGGCCCGTCGACGCCGATCCGCAGGTCCGAAGCCAGGAGCAGGAAGGCGCCCATCGGGAAGGCGTGGCCCTCGCATATCGCGAGCACCGGGGCAGGGAAGGACAGCAGCTTCAGCGCGAGCTCGGCGCCGGCGCGCACCATCGCCACACTCCGGCGGGCGTCGTTGGCGGCAAACACCTTGAGGTCGAAGCCGGCCGAGAAGATCCCGGGCCGGCCCGAGCGCAGCAGCACCATCGCCCCGTCGCGCGCGGCGCGCTCGAAGGCCGCGTGCAGCGCCTGCAACATCGGGAGCGACATCACGTTCACTTTGCCGTCGTCGATCGTGATCCGGGCGACGCCGGCGGTGAGCTCGTATTTGACCATGTAGACCGGTCAATATAGTTTGTCCGAGCCGGATGGCGAGTCCCGCGGCGCTGTGCGAACCAACACCCGGATGTCGGCACCACCCAAGCACCGGCGCGCGATCGTGGACGCGGCCGTCACGCTGTTCCGCCAGAAGGGCTACTCGGCGACGGGGTTGTCCGACATCGTGGAGCTGTCGGGTGCGCCGAAGGGCTCGCTCTATCACTACTTCCCGGACGGCAAGGCGCAGATCGCCGACGCCGCGGTGCGCGAGGCGGGGCGGCGCGTGGTGGCCACTGTGGAGGAGCTCGCTCTGAAGGCGAAGTCGGCCGGCGAGCTCGTGAAGGCGCACGCGCGGCTGCTCGCGAAGTGGATGTCGCAGTCCGGCTGGCGAGACGGCAGCCCGATCACCACCGTGCTGCTCGAGAACGCGCCGAGTGACCCCGAAGTGACCGCGGCGGGGCGCGAGGCGCACGCGGAGTGGCGGCGCATCCTGGCCGCGCGGCTGCTGGCCGACGGCTTCCCGGCGCGGCGCGCGGAGCGGCTGGCCGGGCTCGCGATCGCGGCGCTCGACGGCGCGCTGGTGCAGGCGCGCGTGGAGCAGAGCGGGACGCCGCTGCTCGCCGCGGCAGAAGAGCTCGACTCACTGCTGGCAGCAGGCCGGAAGGCGCCGGTTCGCAAGCGGCCGCGCCGCAGGTAGGATTCCTGATTCATACGAGGGGAAGCACCGCATGAACCGATTCGCCGTCCCGATGCTCCTGGCCCTGCTCGCGCTCGCGTGCAAGCCGTCGATGAAGTCGGCCGACTCGGCGCGGCTCCAGGACGACGACCAGCGCTCGGTCTACGCGCTCGGCGTCATGATGTCGCGCAACCTCGCGCCGTTCTCACTCAGCGACGACGAGCTCGCGCTGTTCGAGCGCGGGCTGCACGACGGCCTGGCCGGCAAGCCGCAAGTCAGCGTCGAGGAGTGGGGGCTGAAGATCCAGGAGTTCATGGCCGCTCGCGCCAAAGCGGCGGCAGCCCAGGAAGAGAGCGCGGGCGCGAGCTTCCTGGCCGCCGCGGCGGCCGAGCCGGGCGCCGTGAAGCTCGACTCGGGAGTCATCTATAAGGAGCTCACTCCCGGTACGGGCGCCACACCCGGCAACGCCGACCGCGTGAAGGTGAACTACACCGGCAAGCTGCGCGACGGAACCGTGTTCGACAGCTCGACCGAGCGCGGGCCGGCGGAGTTCGCTCTGAACGGAGTGATTCCCTGCTGGACCCAGGGCGTCGCCAAGATGCGCGTGGGCGGCAAGGCCAGGCTCACCTGTCCCCCGAGCACGGCCTACGGCGACCGAGGCGCCGGGCCGAAGATCAAGCCCGGGGCCACGCTCGCCTTCGAGGTCGAGCTGCTCGACATTCCGTCTCAGAAGTGAGCTGACTCGTGATCGAGCGGGTGATCGAGCAGCGGCGCCGCGACCTCGGGGGCTTCGAGGTCGGGCGCGTCTTGCCCTACGCGGGCGGCCAGATGGTGGGGCCGTTCATCTTCTTCGATCACATGGGGCCGGTCGACTTTCCGCGCGGCATCCCGCGCACGGTCGACGTGCGGCCGCACCCGCACATCGGCCTCTCCACGCTGACCTACCTGTTCGCGGGCGAGATCATGCACCGCGACAGCGTCGGCTCCGAGCAGCCGATCCAGCCCGGCGAAGTGAACTGGATGACCGCGGGCCGCGGCATCACTCACTCCGAGCGCTTCGAGCGCGCGCGCCGCGAGGGCGGAGCCATGCACGGCATCCAGGCCTGGGTGGCGCTGCCCGAGCGCGACGAGGAGACCGACCCCAGCTTCACGCACTACGGCGCCGACGCGCTGCCGCGCCAGGAGGCCAAGGGCCTGCGCGGCCGGCTGATCGCGGGCGAGGCGTACGGCCTGCGCGCTCCGGTCACGACTCACTCGCCGCTCTTCTACCTGCACTGGGAGCTCGACCCGGGCGCTCGCGCCGAGCTGCCCGACGAGCCCGCCGAGCGCGCCGCGTACGTGGTGACCGGCTCGGTCGAGGTCGACCAGCGCAGCTACGGCGCGGGCCAGATGCTGCTGTTCGGTGCCGGCCGTCCCGCGGCGTTGGCCGCGCTCGAGCCCTCGCTGGTCATGGCGCTGGGCGGTGAGTCGCTCGGGCGCCGCTACATCGAGTGGAACTTCGTGTCCCACTCGCGCGAGCGCATCGAAGACGCCAAGGCCGACTGGCGGGCGGGCCGCATGAAGCTCCCCGACCTCGACCAAGTGGAGTACATCCCGCTGCCGGGCGAGTGAGCTCGAGCTACTCCTGCTTGCCGCCGAGCTGTATCTGCTCCGGCGGCAGGTTCTCACCGCCATCGCGCACGACCGTGATGCGATCGCCGCGTTCGATCGTCGCCAGCGTCTCCTCGAGCGCCTTGGCCTGCGCCTCGCCGTGGAACTCGATCTCGTCGCCGGGCCGGATGCCCATGCGGGCCGCGGGGGTGTCGGGAAGCACGCCGTCGACGTGGATGCCCTGGCTCGTGACCGACGCGAACAGCCCCGCACGCCGGACGGCGGCCCAGGGCTGGCCGAGCCAGGCCAGCGGCTCGTCGTCCTCGCGCTTGAGCCACAGGCGCTTGTGCGGATAGTCGATGCGCACGTGGAAGTGACACAACAGGTCGTAGCCCAGCGCCGAATCGGACGAGCCGCCCATGTTGTACGCGCCCTTGGGCGAGAACACGATCGGCGCCGGCGCGAACTTGAACGGTCCCACGGTGAGCTCGTTGGCCTCGACCGCGTACGACTCGATCCGTCCGAGCACCCCGGCCACGTCCACCTTGCCGAGCGGCGGCTTGTCGAAGCCGGCGCGTCGCGCGCTCGCGCCCGAGAGACTCAGCACCGCTGGATCGCCGGTGTCGAGCAGGATGTCGACCTCCTTGCCCTCGAGCCCGATCTTCGCGAACGGACGGTTGCCCATCACACGCAGCGGCAGCACCGCCTCGTCCGGCGCGGCGACCGACTGGGGCACCTGCCAGCGGCTCGCGTCGATGAGCCGCACGCGGCGCTGCTTGAAGTCCAGGTCGAGCACGTACTCGCCGTAGAAGTTCCCGCCCAAGAGGCCGTACTCCCAACCGGTGCGCGATGCGGACTCGCTGGACGAGGTGTCCACCCAGAACTGCAGGTTCCGGCCCAGCCGCGTCTCCCGCTCGTACGCACGGTCTCTCGCGCTGCGCACGTTCACGCCGAGCTCGCGCGCGTAGCGCGGGGTGAGCAGGCTGCCCTCGGCACCCGTGTCGAGTATCAGCCGGAACTCCTTCTCTCCGTCGGGCGCCAGGTTCACGAAGATCCGGTTCGTCTCCTGCGCAGCGAGGAAGGGCAGGGTGCCCACGATCGCCTCGGCTGGCGGGTCGGCGGGCGCGTCGGCACGGGCGGCCAGAGCGAGACTCAGAACGACGAGGCCGAGTGTCTTGGCCACCCCGCGATTCTACACCGGTAGCTCGCTAGCTGGCGGGACTCAGCTGTAGCTTCACGAGCTTCTGGTACAGCCCGCCGCGCGCGGCCAGCTCGTCGTGAGTCCCGGTCATGCTGATCACGCCGTTCTCGAGCACGGCGATGCGGTCGGCCGACTGCACGGTCGAGAGCCGGTGGGCGATCACCAGCACCGTGCGGTGCTTCATGAGCTCGCCGATCGCGGCCTGGACGGCCTGCTCCGAGATCGCGTCGAGCGCCGAGGTCGGCTCGTCCAAGATCAGGATCTGCGGATCGCGCAGCATCGCGCGCGCCACGGTGATGCGCTGGCGCTGGCCGCCGGAGAGCTGGCCGCCCAGCTCGCCCACGGGCGTGTCGTAGCCCTGCGGCAGCTTCTCGATGAACTCGTGCGCGTTCGCGGCGCGCGCCGCGGCCTCGACCTCGCTGTGACTCGCCTCGGGCCGGCCGAAGCGGATGTTCTCGAGGATGGTCGCGTCGAACAGGAACGCCTCCTGAGTCACCACGGCGCACATCTCGCGAATCGACCTGCGCGAGAGCTTGCGCGCGTCGATGCCGTCGAACTCGATCGTGCCCGACTCGGGGTCGTGGAAGCGCAGCACCAGGTCGGCCACCGTGGTCTTGCCCGAGCCGGTCGGTCCCACCAGCGCCAGGGTCTTGCCCGCCGGGATCTCGAGGTCCAGTCCCTTCAGCACCTCTTCGCGGCCGTAGTGGAACACCACGTCGCGGAAGCGGATGCCCTGGTCGAGCCGCGCGTGGTGCAGCGCGTCGGGCGGGTCGAGCAGCTCCTCTTCGGCGTCGATCACCTCGAAGATGCGCTCGGCCGAGGGCGCGGTCTCGTGCACCTGGTTCCAGAGCTGCGTCAGCGCCTTCATCGGCCGGTAGAGACTGCCGGTCACGAACGCGAAGCCGATCAGCCGGCCCAGGGTGAGTCCCCAGAAGTCGCCGATCACCGCCCAGATGCCGAGCACCACC
Source organism: Myxococcota bacterium (assembly GCA_035498015.1). Lineage (NCBI taxonomy): Bacteria > Pseudomonadati > Myxococcota > Myxococcota bacterium. The sequence continues at coordinate 3,931 of DATKAO010000154.1, read as the reverse complement.
ACGCCGACCATGACCCCCTGGGTCACGAACTCGACCAGCGAGCGCGAGAACACGCGGTTGCGCACCACGCGCAGCGAACGGCGGAAGTAGCGCAGGATCTCGTCGTCGAAGCTCTTGCGCTCGGTCTCCTCGGCGCCGAAGGCCTTGATCAGCTTGATGCCGGAGAGGATCTGCACGAAGCGCTGCATGACTTCGCTGATCTGCTCCTGGCGCCGGCGGCTGGCCTTGCGGATGCGCTGGCCGAAGGCCGACAGCACGAACGCGACCGGCGGACCGATGCACAGCAAGAGCAGCGCGAGCGGCCACGAGAGCAACGCCGCGCCCACGACCGACATGACCACCACGCCCACGTCTTCCAGCACGTCGCCCAGGATTTGTGACTGGAGCCGGTTCGCGACCGCGGTGTCGTTGGTGAGTCGCGAGATCGCGTCGCCGCGCGTGTCTCGCTGGTGTCTCCCGAGCGGCAGCCGCAGGAGCTTCGCCGCCAGGTCGCGCTGCAGGTCGACCAGCAGCCGCGACATGAGCCACTCCGAGGCGTAGTCACGCACCAGCCGCACGATCGGCATGAACACCACGAGCGCGAGACCCGACAGGAACACGCGCAAGAGGTTCTTGCGCACCCGATGCTTGAGCTGCCTGCGCTCCTTGACCAGCTGCTCGGGGTTGGTGGTGTCGATCGTGGGGTGCTCGAGCATCTGGCCGATCGACTCGGCGCGCGCGTTCTGCAGCGCCACGTCGTCGACCAGTCCGCGCAGGATGAACGCGCGGCCCGTGACTCCGCCGCCGTAGAGCATCGAGAACAGGATCACGAGCCCCACGAGCCAGGCGTAGGGGCGCGCGTAGAGCAGGAGCCGCCGGATCGGACGCGTCGGGGCCGGTGAGTCGGGCACGGCCGCCTAGGCGACCTTCGTGACCTTCCCCGAGCGAATGCACTGCGTGCAGACCCGCAGCTTCCGCACCCGACCGGAGACGTTCGCGCGGACGCTCTTCAGGTTCGGCAGAAAGCGCCGGCGCGACTTGTTGTTCGCGTGGCTCACGTTGTTGCCCGAGGAGGGCTTCTTTCCGCAGAACGCGCACGCGTACGCCATGGCGATTCCCCTGGGGGCTTCAGTTCCCGGGGGGCCTTGTACCAAAAGCCCCGAGCCCTGTCATGGCAATCCGCGCTTTGCCCCGAGGCGCTCGGCGAGGCGAAGCGCCGCCTGCCGCGCGAGCAGGAGCTCGCCCTCGAAGCCCAGCCCGGGAGCGAGCTCCGGGCCCACGGCGTAGACGGGGGGCTTGGTGCGGACCGCGGATTCGCTGCGCGGCGAAAGGAAGCGGTGGTCGGCGGCGTCCCGGTCCCAGCGCGGGGCGGCGCCCAGGTCGACGGGCACCAGGCCGTCGTCCGGGAAGGGATTGAGCGCGCCCAGCGGCTGGTCGGGTGGAAGGCTGGCCGCACCCGGTCCGGCCACGAGCAGCCACTCGACCCCTTCCTGAACCGGGTCGGCGTGGCGCGCGATCCAGTGCAGGGCGTCCGGGGCGCCGGGCGCGACGACGGCGCGCGCGCCGAGCCCCACGGGCAGGGCATCGGGCTCGGCGCGGAACAGCCGCACGGGCACGTCGACGGGCGGGGTGCGCGGGGCGAGCCAGCGCGGCGCGGTGCCCGCCGCGGTCGAGACGCGGCGCAAGAGCTCGAGCGGCGCCGCCAGCACCACCCCGCGCGCGAACAGCCGCCCGCGCGGCAGCTCGACGCCCAGCTCGCCGCGCTCGGTCACCAGCGCGAACTCACCCGCGGCGCGGATCTCGCCGTGCAGCGTGAGGAAGCGGCGGCGGAACAGGTCGAGGAAGGGCGAGCCCGCGTCGGGCATGAAGAAGCCGCCCTCGCGCGTGCCGCGCAGCAGCATCGCGGCGTCGCGGCCCGGCGAGCTCTCGGGAGTGAGTCGCGACAGCGCCGCGAGCAGCGCATTCACCACCGGCGCGAGCCCGTCGGGCACGGGCCCGAGGCTCTGGTCGATGCCGCCGTTGCGGCCGGCGCGGGTGAGCAGGCGCTGCACGAGGGGCGCGCCCGCGTCGCCGCCCTCGCCCTCGACGAGCCGCGCGCGCAGCTCGTCGCCGCGCGCGTCGATCGCCTCGAAGAAGGCCTGCGCCGCCGCCGGGTCGCACACCTGGAACGCGTCGAGCTCGCGCGCGAAGTCGCGCCGGCCCGCGTGCACGTCGAGCCGGGCGTTCGGCAGCAGCACCTGCACGGCCACGGAGCGCTGCGCGACGCGGCGCTGCTCGATCAACGGCAGCGCCAGCTCGCGGAACACGCGGTGCGCGGGGCCTTCGATCTCGAGCCCCGAGAGCGCAAACGGCTCGCGCAGGAGCGGCGGCCGCTTCGCGAGACAGTCCTCCTCGATCAGCACGGTGCGCAGCCCCGCGCGCGCCAGGTAGGTCGCGGCGACCAGGCCGCCGAGCGAGCTCCCGACGACGAGGACGTCCGAGCGCAGCGTGGTCATCGGCCGTTCTCACCCCCAAGGCCAGTTCCGCCAAACATTGTAATTCCCCGGAGCGCCTCGCACTCTAGGTTCGTGCGTCCGGGCGAAACGGCGATCAGCGTAGTGATCCCGACCCTGAACGAGCAAACCCGGATCGAGGGCGCCCTGGCTTCCGCAGCGGCGCCGGGTGTCGAGCGGATCGTGGTCGACGGCGGCTCGACGGACGGCACCGCAGAGCTCGCGCGGCGGGCGGGGGCCGAGCGCGTGATCGAGTCACCGCCCGGCCGCGCCCGCCAGATGGACGCCGGCTGGCGCGCGGCGCGCGGGGCGGCTGTGCTCTTCCTCCACGCCGACACGCGCTTGGCCGCGGGATGGCAAGCAGCTCTCGAAGGCGCGCTGGCAGACCCGGGCGTGGCCGGCGGCGCGTTCGAGCTGCGCTTCGAAGGGCCGGGGCTGGCGCTGCGGGTGCTGGAGTGGGGCGCGCGGGCGCGTGCGCGCCTGGGCGGGCTCCCGTACGGTGACCAGGCGCTGTTCGTGCGCCGGCGTCTCCTCGAGGCCGCCGGCGGCATCGCTCCTGTACCGATCTTCGAGGACCTCGACCTGGTGCGAACGATCCAGCGAAACGGCCGGCTCGCGCTCCTGCCCGTGTGGGTGCTGACCTCGGCGCGCCGCTACCAGCGAAACGGCGTGCTGCGGCAGTGGCTGCGGAACCAGGTGGCGCTCACGGGCTATCTCTTGCGGCTCCCGCGCGAGAGCGTGGCCGCCTGGTACCGGGGGCGGCCGGCGGCGTGACTCCCTCGGGCATCGTCACGCTGACCAGCGACTTCGGCACCGCCGACGGCTACGCCGGCGCGCTGAAGGGAGCGGTGCTCGAGCGGCTGCCAGGCGCGCGCCTGGTCGACCTGTCGCACGAGCTCGCGCCGGGCGACGTGACCGCCGCGAGTCACCTGCTGGCCCGCGCCGCGCCGCTCTTCCCGCCCGGCACGGTGCACGTGGCGGTGGTCGACCCGGGCGTGGGGACCGCGCGCCGCGGGCTCGCGCTGCGCGCCGGGCCACAACTCTTCGTGGGCCCCGACAACGGGATCTTCGGCGGCGCGCTCGAGGCGCTGGCCGAGACGCCTGTCATTCACGTGCTCGAGAACCGCAGTCTCTGGCGAGCCAGCGTCTCGCCGGTGTTTCACGGCCGCGACGTATTCGGACCCGTCGCCGGCTTCCTCGCGAGCGGCGGCGAGCTCGCCAGCGTCGGTCCGGCCATTTCCGCGGCAGAGCTCGTCCGCCTGTCCGCTCCCGTGCCGTCTCCCGTCGCCGGCGGCCTGCGCGGCGAGGTCGTCCACGTCGACCGCTTCGGGAACCTGGTGACGAACCTGCGCGCGCCCGACGCTGCGCCCGCGTCGCTGGAGGTCGCGGGCCACACGCTCCCGCTGTCGCGCACTTACGGTGACGTCGCGCCTGGCCGGCTCGTCGCCGTCGTGGGCTCG
>DATKAO010000153.1 GCA_035498015.1 Myxococcota bacterium | reverse complement strand
TATTCAGAGCGATCCTCTCGGGCGATGATCAGGAACTCAATCTTCGGCCGCTGTTCCTTGGTCACAAATGCGCCCACCGAGATGAAGCTCCACAGCGCGGTCTTGGGCCCGGGACTGACTGCGAGAACGTGAAAGCCCGGTGCAACCTCATGGATGGGACCACGATTGAATTCACGACGCCCCACTCGATGGCCCGCGAAGAACGACTCGACGTGGCTTCGCACGAGACTGGCTACCACGGGATCGATGATTGGTCCGTCCAACGACATTGCCGTTCAGCGGCTAGCTAGCCGGCACCATCGATGCCGAGATGCCTGCGCGCGATGGACGTCACGAGCCCCGCGGGCGCCTTCTCGGCAAGCAGCGCAGTCCTTGCCTTCGCTTCAGTCTCGCGAGAACCCAACCAAGCGAGGCCACGCATGAGCGCGTCTGCGACGATTCGCTCACGCTCGCTGATCGGCATGTCCGAGTGGAGCTCGAGCGCGGCCGCGAGAGAGCTCGGATGTTCGACTACCCGATCGAGCCGCGTGCGGAGATGACACCTGTACTCCGGAGGAGAAGTCTCCTCCCCAAGCCCACGCAGGTAGACGCCCAGATTCATGTACAGACTCGGCCCCCACTCGGATCCCTGGATGTTCACTACCAGAACGGTTTCGGGGAGCACGCGGTGCCAGGTTGATCGGCTCTTCTTGTAGCCGCCAGGCTTCAGAAGCTTCGCAACTACCTTTTCCACCGCTACCCGGTCCACCATCGTGTGTCCACCCAACGACGCTGCCGTTCAACGGCGGGTTGGCCAGCTCGCCGCTCGAAAAGCTTGTCACGGACGCGTCCTGCCGGGAAAGAGCGAGCCCTTCCACCACGCGGATCGCAACACGCTCACTAGAATCGCGGCGCCCACACCGGTCGGCGGCGCAGGGTCTGACTCAGACGGGACGACTCGGCCGTCCGATCCGTACGCTGCCCTTCGAGCCTGACCGGATCGTGACTTATTCCTGACTTCGCGCACCTGAGTCTCATATGACTCGCGTGCCGCTGATAGAGTCGGTGGATGAGCACCGCAGTTTCTTTGCCGAGGCTGCCGCCGCGAACTAGGGGCGGGGTGGCACGATGACCTTCGCGAACGTCTCCCGGACACTCGGTACCGTCGGGATCCTCCTGCTCGCCGCACCCGTGGGTGCCGTCGAGGTGAGCTACCACCTCACCGGCAAGGTCACCCTCGTACAAGGGAGCGCTCAACCAAAGCTCGCGAGCTTGGGAGTGACCAAGGGCGCGGACGTCAGCATCGACTGGGCCGTCGAGCTGTCGACTCCACCCTACTTCGACAACGTTGCCACCCACACCAAGGAGTACCACGGCGCCATCACCGCGATGAAGATCCAGATCGGTACCTGGACCGCACAGGGAGCCGATCCGACCGCGTTCAACACGGTCCCCGTGAACAAGATCGACATCTTCCACGGCCCGGCCACGGCGCCCGAGGACAACTTGGACATGTCGCGCAGTGCCGTCGACACGGCCGATCCGAACACGGGGCTCGGCCTGGTCACCGGCAACGACCCCAACGGTGCCCTGATCGTCATCCACCTGTTCGCTCCGAACGGCAGTGGGAGCGCCGACAACGTCCTCGGTGATCAGGACCCGAACCAGTACTCGGACAGCAGCGCCGGAGTCTCCGGCGCCGGCGGCGCGGTGGCGTTCGCGATCCCGGGAATCGCCGGTCCTCCGCCTGCCGATCCGACGGTGAAGTGTCGTACGGCGCAGCTTGGGAGCGCGGCCGCGCTGTGCCAGAGCACGCTCAAGTGTCTCGCGGCGCGCGCGAAGCAGACCCCGGCGCAGATTGCGAAGAATCCGGCCAGCCTCCAGACCTGCGAGCACAAGGCGAGCTCGAAGTTCGTCACCGCCTTCGACAAGGCGACCGCGGCCGCCGCCGCGAAGGGCCTGAGCTGCGGGACGACGGAGCCCGGAGCGACGTTCGTGACTCACTTCGATACGGCCGTCGACGAGGTCGTCGCGGTCGTCGACACGATCACTCCACCGAACGCGCTACTGAGCTCCTCCTGGTACAGCGACGCGGCGGCGATGTGCGCGGCCATAGTGAAGGCGGAGTCGAAGAACGTGAAGAAGCCCTCCCCCGCGACGCTCGATCAGTTGCGCGCGACCGCGCGCGCCAAGGCGACGAGCGCCGCGAACAAGGCGATCGCCAAGGCCGAGAGCAAGGGAGTCACGTTCGATCCTGCGCCCGACGTCACTGCGCTGGTCGACTCGATCGACGCCTTGATCGACGACATCGTCACGGAGTTGAACGGCAGCTAGGTCGCGCCAGACCGTGGGCTCTATGGGATCGGCGGCAGGTAGCGCTCGACCTGAATCGAGCGATCGCCCGGCTGGGTCTCTGCGGCGCTCGCCGTGACTCGGAATCTGGAGCTATCCTGTCTGTATGTCGGGCCCACGCCTGGTCGCGATCGTCTACACCGACCTGGTCGGATCGACGGAGAGCGTGGCCCGCCTCGGGCCGCTGGACGGAGAGGCTTGGCGAAAGCGACACCTTGCGGTGTTGCGCGAGGCGCTGGCCCTGCACGACGCCCGGGAGATCCAGGCCTTCGGCGACGGAATGCTCGTCGTCTGTGGCAGCGCGAGCGACGCGGTCGGCTGCGCCATCGCCATGCAGCTGCGCGTGGCACGCGCGAACCAGCGCCGCGACGCGCTGGCGGCGTTCTCGGTTCGCATCGGTGTCTCCGTGGGCGAGGGGACCGAGGACGCCGAGGGCGTCCACGGCCTGGTCGTGGTCGAGGCGGCCCGACTGTGCGCGGCAGCGAAGGGTGGGCAGATTCTCGCGTCCGCCCTGGTCGAGGCGCTGTGCGCAGGGCGGGGCGGGCACCGCTTCTCATCGGTCGGGAGCCTGGAGCTGAAGGGCCTGCCTGCGCCGGTGGCGAGCGTGGAGGTTCTCTGGCAGTCCGAGCGCCCGGGCACGGTGCCGTTGCCCGCGGGCCTGGCCGAGGCCGCGCGCAGCCCATTCGTCGGGCGGGCCGACGAACGCGAGCAACTCGGCCGCGCGCTGCACGCGGCGGCTGGCGGCGAGCGCCGCGTCGGGCTCGTGGCCGGCGAGCCAGGCATCGGAAAGACCCGTCTCGCCGCGGAGATTGCGCGAGACGCCGTCGAAACGGGTGCGCTCGTTCTCTACGGGCGCTGCGACGAGGAGCTCGGCGCGCCCTACCAGCCCTTCGCCGAGGCGCTCGCGCACTATGCACGAGCCTCGGAGCCCGAGGAGCTGCGCTCCCAGCTCCTGGCCTGTGGTATCGACACGGCGCGGATCGTCCCCGAGATCGGGCGGCGCCTGCCGGACCTCCCCATGCCGATGGTGGATGAGCCCGGAGCGGAACGCTTCCGCCTGTTCGAGGCAGTAGATGCGCTGCTCGCGTCGGCGTCGCAGGCGTCACCCGTGGTGCTCGTGCTCGACGATCTGCACTGGTCCGACAAACCCTCGCTCCTTCTCTTGCGCCATCTCGCGCGCTCCTCGCGGCCCGCGGCGCTTCTCGTGCTCGGCACCTACCGCGAGACCGATCTCGCGCGCACGCATCCACTGGCCGAGTTGCTGGGAGACTTGCGCCGCGAGCCGAGCGTCGAGCGCGTGCGTCTGGCTGGGCTCGATGCAGGCGAGGTTGGCGCGCTGCTCACCGCGCGCGCGCAGCACGAGGCGCCCGAGGCCTTCGTGCGCCTGGTGCACTCCGAGACCGAGGGAAACCCGTTCTTCGTCGAGGAGCTGCTGCGCCATCTCGTCGAGACCGGCACCCTGCTCCAGGAGAACGGCCGCTGGGCGAGCGACCGCAACCTGACTGAGCTCGGCATTCCCGAGGGCATCCGCGAGGTGGTTGGCCGGCGCCTCTCGCGTCTCTCGGAAGCCGCGAACGAGACTCTGCGCGTGGCCGCGGTTCTCGGCCGTGAGTTCGACGCTGCGACGCTGGCCGCCGCGCAGGGCCTGCCGATCGCCGCCGCGCTCGAGTCACTCGACGAGGCGTGCCGGTCGCAGATCACCGCCGAGGTCGCAAAGGGCCGCTTCGCTTTCACTCATGCCCTGATCCGTCAGACCCTCTACGAGGAGATCGGCACCACGCGCCGCGTGCGTCTGCACTGGAGGATTGCCGAAGAGCTCGAGCAGCGGCTCGCGGGTCGACTCGAGGAGCACATCGCAGTTCTGGCGCACCACGCGGCGGAGGGCGTGCTCGCGGGGGATCCTCTGAAGGCGGCCACCTGGTCGGTCCGCGCGGGGGCGCGGGCGGCGAATTTGATCGCCCGCGAGGATGCAATCGCGCACTACCGCCGTGCGCTCGCCATCCTCGATCAAGCCGGAATCCTTGCCCCCGAGCTCCGCTACGAGGCACTCACGGGCGTCGGCGAGGGGTCCTTCTACCTGGCCGATGAGAAGACAGTGCGAGCCGCGTTCGGCGAGGCGACCGAGATCGCGCGCGCCCAGGGATGGGTCGAGCGCGAGGCCCTCGCGGTGCTGGGGCGCACCAGCTTCATCGGCCTGGCCGACGATGACTGGCTCACCCAGATCGGTCCCGTCGACGCTGCGCTCGCCGCGCTCGGCCCCCGCGCCACACCCGAGCGAAGCCGGCTTCTCGCGCGGCGCTCGCAGCTCCTCCGCATGCGTGACGCCTCGACCGGCGAGGCCGAGGAGTCGGCCGAGCAGGCACTCGCGATCGCCCGGCTCACGGGCGGCTCCATCGAGCTGATCCACGCCCTGTCAGCCAAGGGCTTCCTGCGCATCGGCTCGCCGGACCTCGGCGAGCGGAGGCGAGACTCCGAAGAGCTCTACCGGGCGGCCGAGGCGACGGGCGACCTTCGCTTCCTCGCGGCTGCCGCCCGCTTCTCTGCCACCATCGAGCTCCAGAGCGGGAGCCGATCGAGCTTCGAAGCTGCGAAGGAACGGCTCCGGCGCCTGGCCGATGCGACGCGCTCACACCCGATGAAGGTGTATGCGTTCGCCTGGGACGCGGCCGTAGCGCTCGCGGAAGGCCGCTTCGACGACGCCAAGAGCCTGGGCGCCCAGTCGCGCGAGGCTGCGAGGGGAATGGGGGGCTTCGAGCTCTTCTACATCGCCATCGTCGTCGGGGCCCGGCTCGAGCAGGGCCGGCACGGCCAGGTGATCGCGGACCTCGAGCGCTTCGTCGCAACGGCGCCGCGCTTCCTCCAGGCGTACCGCGCCGTGCTCGCAACCGCGTGCGCCGAAGCCGGCCGACTCGACGCCGCGCGCCGCGCGCTCGACTCACTCGTGGAGGGAGGCTTCTCACGAGTCATCCGTGACTGGAGCTATCTCCTCTCACTCCGCCATCTCGCCGAGTGCTGCGCGTGGCTGGACGCCCGCGAGCACGCCACCGCCATCGAGCACCTCGTAGCGCCCTATCGCGGGTGTCTCCTCGTCGCATACACGGGGAGCACGATCGAGTGCGCCGCGGACCGCGCGCTGGGACAGGTCCTGGCCGTGCAGGGTCGCCTGGACGAGGCAATCGAGCACTACGAGTCAGCGCTGGTGCTCGAAGCCGCCTTCGGCGCGCCGGCCCTCGCTGCCCGCACTCGCTACTGGATGGCGCGAGCGTTCCTGGCACGCGCGACCGCCGGGGATGTCACCCGGGCGCGCGAGCTCGCGCGCGACAGCCGCGCCGAGGCGAAGCGGTTGGGCATGCCGCTGCTCGAAGGGCACGCCGCGACGGTCGAAGAGGCGGCCCGTTAGAGAGAAGTGATCGCCTCGACTCCTTCGGATAGTGACTGACCCCGCGCGGTCCACCCGCTCCGACAGCGCCCGGCCGTGGCCGAGGGCGGGGCTCCGGGAGCCCGAGCTCGAGCCCGGTGCCGCGGTCGCGGCCAACGCGTCTGCCCGAAATAGCGACGCGGGCGCCGGCCTCGACGAGGAGGTCAGCGCCCGCGCCCGGTCGTTGCCGTCGTCCCCGAGCCATCGACCGCGTTCCTCGTCGCGGCAGCTGCAGTCGCTCTTCTCGCGCTGCGGCCCTGCCGGGTCGTCGCTCAGAGGTTCTTGTAGCGGTCCAGGTCGAGCAGCGACGCTTCCGTCGGCTCTGTGCGCGCGTACTCGGCCTGGATTTCGTCGACCGTCGACCAGAAGCGCGGGCTCGTGCGGCGCACCCCGAAGCGTTCGACGAGTCGCGCCATGCCGGCGTCGTCGCGGGCCGCGAGGATCAGCTCGACGAAGGCGTCGAGATCGCCGGGAGCCACGTCGAAGATGAAGTTCGGGTAGCTGCCCGAGACGCCGCGTGCGAGAGTCAGCGTGTCGTTCTCGGGCTCGCGCCGCTCGTCCTCCCGGAACATGAAGGCTACGTTCGTGTGCGCTTGGTCGTGGATGAGCGAGTAGAGCCCTTGCCCGCGCACACGCAGGAGCGCGAGATCGGGCATCCGCGCGACCCATGAGCCCCGCACGCCGGCGAGCCGCCGCAATGAGTGCTCGACCCCGGGTCGAGCGCACGCCTCGCCTGTGCAGCGGTTCAAGTCGTCGGGCGGGCCGCCCGCCGCGCCGGCGCGGGCCAGGATCTCTGCGAGCAGCTCGCCGACGACGTCCTGCGAAGTGAAGCGCACCTGCGTGCCGAGCTGCTGTGTGCGCAGCCGATCGACCAGAAAGTATTCGAGCTGTTTCGTCGCTCCGCGGTACCACGACGCGCGGATCAGCTCGCGCTTGTCGGGCGGCAGGAACGCGAGGAACGTGTTCTCCGACTGCATGCGCAGGTGATCCATGTACAGCCGAGTCGAGACCTGGTGAGTCATGTTGCCGAACACGTCGAAGCCCGCGACCAGGTCGTAGTAGATGCGTTCGAAGATCGGGTAGTCGATCACCCAGGCGGTCTTCGGCCAGGCGCCGACGAAGCCGCGCACGACTTCCGCGCTGTCGAAGTGGCGGAAGACCGTGAGGAGCGCGTCGGGGTCGCTCTTCGCTCCGTCCCAAATCCAGTCGAGCGAGCCGCCCAGCCGTTTCGGGTCGCGCGCCACGTACGCCTTCACGCGCTCGTCCAGATACTTGGTCTGTACGGCGTTGTACTCGATGAAGAGCTGCCCGAGTGAGTACTGACTCTCGTGCTCCGCCGGCAGATCGAGCAGCCCCGCGACGCGCGGCAGGAAGCCGGGGTCGATCACCGAGATGTCGTGATCCGGGTCGATGAACGCGACGAAGAAGCGGTCCTCGATCACGTCGACGGCGACCTGCCCGTAGCACACCGGGCCGCGGATGAAGTTCATGACGAAGTTGCGCGAGTCGTCGAGCAAATACTGGTAGCGGGCGCGCGCGGGAATCTCGCTGAAGCTCTTGAACGGGTTCGAAGCCTCGGCAGGTGCGTAGCCGGGGAGCCGAGTCGCCTTCCAGTCACCGTTCAGGAAGAGCGAGCGGAGCCGCATCATCTTTGCGGGCCCTAGCTCGTAGGAAATGTGAGTCTTGTGCAGGAGCGCCGCCTCGACCGGCACCAGCCGGTACCAGACGTGTGCGACTCCCGGGTCGTCGTACGGCCGAACCGTCGCGATCTCGTCGGCCGGTACACCGATCGGAGTCCGCGAGCGCACGATGCGGAAGAACGGCCCGCTCGGATGGCTCTCGAAATACAGATGCGACAGGAACCAGTGTTCGTAGAGGTAGCGCCCGACGACCTGCTGCTCGAGTGAGTCGCCGTTCAGGAACGCTTCCCAGCTCCCCACCTCCTCGAGCACCGCTGCCGGAGGCGCGGCTGCGACCGACGGTGGCGGTGCCCCCGCCGCGAGCCAGCTTGCGATCGCATCGCTCTCCGACTTCGCGAGCGGTGCCATCCCGTAGGGCATTCCGCCGAGTGGGTGCTCGCGTTCATAGCCGTCGAACTCCTGCGCGAGCGGGCAGCTCAGCGTCCGTCTGATGTCGAGCGGCAGGGTCTCGGGCAGCCGCGCGTCGGCTGCGAAGGAATGCGAGCGCCCGAGCGCGAGCATGCGCGGCAGCAGGGCCCGCACCGGGCCGCCATCGAGAACGGACGTGAAGCCGCGTCTGCGCCAGCCGTCTTCGCTGCGCTCGTCGATGAAGAGACGTGTGGGCGCGGAGTGAGTCAGGCGGCTCGCGTCGTAGACCGGGGTCTTGCTGGCGCCGCGCTCGAGACCCTGATACGAGGAGAGGTCGAGCTGACACGGGGCATCGTAGCATCCGTGACAGACCGCGCACCGCCTCTCGACTACCGGCGCAACGCTCTCGCTGTACTGCGCGGACGGCAGTGTTTGCGCGACGGCCGGCCCCGCCCGAGGTGACGAGTGCTCGCCGCACGCTGCGGACGACAGTGCGAACAAGATACAGAGACAGCCTGCGAGCCCGAACTCAGAAACTCGCGGCGAAGCAAGCCTCATACTGCAAACCCTCATACTGCATCCACTCGGGCATGCCCGACAGGCCGAGCTCCACGCCGACGACCGCAGACGGTGACCGATCTCCACACGTTCGACCAGGGTAGGGCTGGCGGAGTCGCGCCCAGGCGCCTTGCTGCTCCGCGGAAGCTGACCCGAGAGTGACTGGAAGGATCGCTCCGCATTGGTTCCGCTCTGCAGCGGCTCTCGGGTTCGGCGCCTCGGGGCTCACCGCGAGCGGCTCGTCGACGTTCGCGATCGTCGTCGGTGCGACCCGCTCAAAGAATTCCGTCATACGAAGCCCGGAGAGCGCTAACTCTCGCTCCGGCTGGAGCTTTTCGGATCGCTGAGTGCCGTTCCTCGGGCGCAAGTCTTTCGAGCATGGCCGGCTCGATTTCGCGTACGATACGAGACACACTGACTCGTGCCGCAGGAGGAAGCATGCCTTTCGTGCAGGCGCATCGTCTCGCGTGGGTCGTCCTCGTCGTGCTCACCTCTGGCCTCGGCGCTCGAACGGCCCTGGCGCTGACCGTGAATCCCATCGACTCGGCCCTGCCACTGACGATCCACGCGCGTGCTGCATGCCAGAACGGCACCGTCAGCTACCCGGGCAACCAAAGCAACACCACCGTCACCAACGTGGACATGCCCGCTCTGGCCAATTGCAGCGGCATCGTCGGCCAGGACAACTCGGCGACGCTGACGCACATCGAGGCAAACGACAGCGCTCATGCCGACCTGGTGACTGGCACGCTCGGCACGGTCGCGATCGCTCGCAGCTACAGCGATGCCTCGCAGTCGCTAGGCGTCGGTGCGCTCGCCACTGGCTATCGCTACGACACGCTCACGGTCAACGGTAACTGGAGCGGCATCCGAAACATCGAGCTGCGCCTGACCGTGCATGGCCTCTTGACCTCGAACGCGCCCAGCCAGAACTGGATCAGCAGCAGCTTCGACAGCAGCCTGCTGCTCCTGACCGAGACGGGCACATTCCTCGCGAATACCGGCCTCAACGTCACGGTGGGGAACAACGGCGTGCCCTTCATCGCATCCTCCGCGGCCAGCGCCGGCACGACCCTCACCACCAACGCGGTCAACACCGTGTTCAACCCCGCCGACGTCCAGTTCACGATGACCTTCGTCTTTCCCGCGACGACGACGAACCGCACGTTCAGCTTCATGGGCAGGCTGGGTGTCGCGGCAGGCTTCATGGGAGGGGGAGTGAGTGGCTCAGTCACGAACGGGAGGATCGATTTCGGGAACGGCCAGCTCTCGCTGACGGTGCCGAGCGACGTCACAGTGACCTCGGCGTCGGGGCGATTCCTGGATCCAGGACCCGCGCCGGGGGTTCCCGTGTTTCCCTGGATGATCGATCCCGAAGCGGCGCCGCGAGGCGGATCCCGGCCCTGAGAGCAACCCTTCATTGCCAATCGGCCATGTCCCGAGAGCCGACGCCCGGACTCGAACCGGGGACCTGCTGACTACGAATCAGAGGATCGGTCCGTCCGACGAGTGCGCTAACTCTCGCTCCTGTCTGTGGTTTTCCAGATCTTACCACGACGCGAGAAGGCGGCCTCTACCAACGACTTTGGTAGACCCGAGCGACGGGAACAACGCAGAAAGGTCCCGTGTGGGGTGCTTCGCTGGGAAGGAGTCGGCTCGAAGGGTCTGCCGCGAAGAAGTCAAAGGAGGGGGGGTGCCCCCTTTTTCGACCCTCGATCTCAACTGATACCCATGGCGTGTGGCACTGGCAGGGCGAGCGCACCGAGCCGGGCGAGCGAGTCACTCTGCACTCACACTTCAACCGAGGCATCCTGCGCAGCCTGGAGCCCAAGCGCGTCGACGTGCAGATGATGCACCGCAACGCGCCGCGCCTGGGCGAGATGCTCGGCGAGGACGACTGGTTCGACAAGCTGTCCGCTTCGGGCCGCGACCAGGTCCGCGCCGCCTACATGATCCGCCTGCAGGCGTTCACCGACCGCAAGAAGCAGGAGCTGTTGCAAGGTACGGCGTAGAGCCCGAAGCCATGCCCTGGGACGAAGAGCACTATCCTCCGGCCATGGAAAACCTGGCGCCCATCGTCCGCGCGAAGGCGATCGAGATCGCGAATGCGCTCCTCGAGGAGGGGCACGACGAAGGCTTCTGCATCCGGGTGGCGATCTCGCGCGCGCACGCGTGGGCGCGCCGGCGAGAGCTGGAGTAGCCATGGCGGCACTCGCCTTCGACGCGCGCGCGCCGATCGACCTGGGCAGCCGCGAGTTCTCCGAGAACAAGTACGAGTGGTACCGCTGGCTGCTCGCGAACGCGCCCGCCTGTCGCGGCCGGATCAGCGTGCTGCGCGTGAACCTGGTCGCCCGCTACGAGGACTGCCGCACCGTGCTCACCGATCCGCGCTTCCTGCGCAACCGCGGGCGCGCCCTCGGCAAGCAGGCGGGCAACCCGCTGCCGTTCCCGCTGCCGAAGTCGATTGCGGCGCTCGGGCGCAGCATGATCATCGAGGACGATCCCGAGCACAGGCGCCTGCGCAACCTGGTGAGCCAGGCGTTCACGCCGCGCGCGGTGGCGCGCCTGTCGCACCGCGTGGAGGAGCTGTCGCACGAGCTGCTCGACGAGCTCGAGAAGCGGGACGGGAGCTTCGATCTGCTCGAGCTCTACGCGCGGCCGATTCCGACCCGCGTGATCGCGGCGCTGGTCGGCGTTCCCGACGCCGACATGGAGCGCTTCAAGGCGGGCATTCGCGTGCTGTCGAGCGGCTTCTCCGGCTGGGCGATCGCGCGCACGCTGCTCTGGGACCTGCCCGCGCTGCGCCGGTACGTGCTCGAGCTGATCGAGCGCAAGCGCGCTGAGCCCGCCGACGACATCCTGTCCGAGCTGATCCACGCCGAGGAAGCCGGCGACCGGCTGAGCCACGACGAGCTGCTCAGCCTGGTCTTCCTGCTGATCATCGCGGGCTTCGAGACCACGCTGCACCTCATCACGAACGGCGCGCGCACGCTGCTCGAGCATCCCGACCAGCTCGCGCGCCTGCGCGCGCAGCCCGAGCTGTGGGACTCCGCAGTCGAGGAGATCGTGCGCCACCGCGGCCCGGTCCAGGGCACGAAGCCGATCTACCCCGTGGAGGACGTGAGCTTCCACGGGGTCACCTTCGCGCGCGGCACCGCGACGATGCCGCTGCTCGGCGCAGCCAACCACGACCCCGCCGCGTTCGACGACCCCGAGCGTTTCGACGTGGCGCGCGAGCCCAATCGCCACCTCGGCTTCGGCTTCGGCGCGCACTTCTGCCTTGGCGCGCAGCTCGCGCGGATGGAGACGCGCGTCGCCCTGCGCAACCTGGTGGAGCGCAACCCGAGCCTGCGCCTCGCGGTCGCCCCGTCCGAGCTCGTGATCCAGCGCGCCCCCGGCTGGCACCGCCACGAGAGTCTGCCCGTGGCTCTGCGCTGATGCAGTGAGGCGTCGAGTCGGGAGTCCGAGGAGCGAGTCAGGGCAAGCGTGCGTCGACTGGGTCGGCCGCGTGGATCGCGATCACCGACCCGCCGTCGATGAAGATGTCGTTCGGCTCCGCCCCTCGAGCACGCCTTCCGCACGATCGAGTATCGGGTTCGGGTTCGCATGGTGGTGCACGGCGAGCGAGCCCTTCCACCACACCGCTCGCAACACGCTCGGGAGAAATCGCGGCGCCCACACCGAATCCGTTGGCCCGGCGCTAGCCCGAGCTCATCCGCGGAGCCATGAAGCGATGTGCGGCTCCTTGCGCGCGACGGGCGCCGCGGAGGAGCTCGGAGCTCCCAGGATGATCGGAGCGATCGCAGCCCCTTCGGCGGGGATCGCCAGCTCCTGTTTCACCTCGGGAAGATTGAGCATGGCGACGGCGAGCCCGATGCAGCACGTGCCGAGGCCGGCCTCGCACGCGGACAGCATGAGGTTCTGCGCCGCGAGCCAGCCGTCCGCTTCGCTGAATGCCGTCCGCTCGCGGACGCCGATCACGATCAGCGTGCCGGCGTCGTAGAAGATGTTGAACGCTTCGTCGCGCAGCATCTCCGCGTAGGCACGAACCTTGGGCTCGGTCGCGGCGAGCTCGATCAGATGGCGCTTGGCTCGATCCGAGTAGCGCCGCAGCCGGGCGCGGTCCTGCACGATCGAAAAGACCCAGGGTTGAGCGTTCATCGCGCTCGGCGCCTGAACAGCCTCGTGCAGGAGCTGGCGCACGGTGACCTCGTCGACGGCGACAGGCTTGTAGGCGCGCACGGCGCGGCGGGCGTGGATGGCATCGCGGAGATTCATGGGGCCTCCGTTTCTTGGCT
>DATKAO010000152.1 GCA_035498015.1 Myxococcota bacterium | reverse complement strand
GCGCGCGGCGCTGCAGGCCGAGCTCGAGGCCCTCGGCCTCTACACCGTTCCGGTGTACCTGGTGGGCGGCGAGCCGTTCATCGGCCGCCAGCACCTGCCCATGGTCGAGTGGCTGCTGACGGGTCGCACCGGGCCCGCGCCCATCTGACCTCGATCTGATATGTCTGGAGCAGCGATGGACCCGCGCCCGTTCACCGTCGACGCCGACGCGCACATCCTCGAGCCGCCCACCCTCTGGGAGGAGTACCTGGAGCCGCGCTACCGCGACCGCGCAATCAAGATCGTGTCGGTCCCGGGCCAGGGCGAGCGACTGGTGGTCGACAACGAGGTCGTCATGCCGTTCGGGCTCGCCGGGCTGGGCGGCGCGGAGCTCGACGCGCGCGATCTGTTCACGAATCCGACGCTCACCTACCTGGACGGCGCGCCGGCCGCGAGCATGCACCCCGCCGCGCGGCTCAAGCTGTTCGACGACTGGCAGGTCGACGCGGGCGTGATCTTCCCGACGATCGGGATCCTCTGGGACAAGGAGGACGACCCCGACCTCGCCATCGCCTACGCGCGCGCCTACAACCGCTGGCAGTGGGACTTCTCGTCGGGGCACCTCGACCGCTTCGCACCGATCGCGCACGTGCCGCTCTACGATCCCGCGCTCGCGCTCGGCGAGCTGCGCCGCTGCCTCAAGCTCGGCTTCAAGGGCGTGTTCGTCGCGCCCGAGCCCGTGCTGGGCAAGCGCCCGTCGCACCCCGACTTCGATCCGCTCTGGGCCGAGCTGCAGGAGAGCGGCCTGCCGTTCTGCCTGCACGTGATCGTCCGCTTCAACCGCAGCGTGAACGCGTTCGGCCAGTGGTTCGATCGGGCGCGTGGCGAGTCGAACATGGTGTTCTCGTTCGGGATGGGCGGCACCTTCCAGCTCATTCCGGCGATCTCGGCGCTGGTCTGCGACGGGCTGTTCGAGCGCTTCCCGCGCTTGAACGCGTGCGTCGTCGAGTGCGGCGGCGGCTGGCCCGGCTACGTGATGGACCGGCTCGACGAGAAGTTCGAGCGCTTCGGCAGCGACGCGATCAAGCTGCGGCCGAGCGAGTATTTCAAGCGCAACGTCTACACCGTGTTCGACCCGTCCGAGCGCGGCATCGATGCGACCCTCGACCTGCTCGGCGAGGAGCACCTGTGCTGGGGCTCCGACTACCCGCACATCGACTCACACCTGAACGCGGCGGACGAGATCCGCGCAGGCGTCGCCGGACTCTCGGAGCGGCGACGCCGCCTGGTGTTGGGCGAGAACGCCCGAAGGCTGTTCCAGATTCCTCAGCGGTCGTAGACGGGGATCAGCCGCTCGCCGATCGTGCGCAGCGAGCGCAGGATGCGCTCCTGCGGCAGCCCCGCGTACTGCACCAGACACATCAGGCGGTCGACGCCGATCTCGCGGTAGGCCTCGATCTTCTTGCGGCACGACTCCACGTCGCCCACGATCACGGAGGGCAGCGGGTCGAGTGTCTCGAAGATCTCCTCGTTCGAGGCCGACTCACCCGCGGCCAGGCGCTTCAGCAGCGCCACGACCGGCACCTCGCGCTGCGCGCCCGCCACGACGTCGCCGCCGCCGCCCGACTCGAGCGAGCGCGTCGCGGACGGGTCGTTGGCCAGGAAGCCGCCGCGGATCTGTCCGTACCAGATCTCGGCCGGCGCATTGAAGATCCTGGGCGCGGTGTTCACGTACCAGCAGGCGGCCGCCGAAGCGCCGCTCTCGACCGCCTCCTTCTTCGACTCGCACACGTGCACGAAGGTGAAGACCGCGGCCTGCCGGTTCACCAGCTTCCCCGCGGGCTCGCGGCACTCACCCAGCCCGCGCCGGTAGTCCTTGAGCAATGACTCCATCTGGCCGAGCGGAGTCAGCAGCGTGGTGCCGAGCGCGCCGGCGCCGAGCGTGCCGGCCAGGTGGAAGGACTCGGGGCTGCCGCAGGTCTGCCACAGGCGCGGGTGCGGCTTCTGCACCGGCTTGGGAATCACGTTGCGGCGCGGGATGTTCAGAAGCGGTGAGTCCCACTCGAACGCATCCTGCGTCCACATCTGCGGAATCATGCGCATGGCCTCGACCAGCTCCGCGCGCGAGGTGGCCGGGTCGACGTGGAAGGTGTCCCACTCGTTCCCGCCCGAGCGCGCCAGCCCGAGCTCGAGCCGGCCGTTCGACAGCACGTCGAGCAGCGCCGCGCGCTCGGCGACCCGCAGCGGGTGGTTGATGCGGAACGGCGCCAGCACGCCGGCGTGTCCCAGGTGGATGCGGCGCGTGTGCTGGGAGAGCGCGGTCAGGAACACCTCGGGCGCGGAGCTCCACGAGAACTCGACCGCGCCGTGGTGCTCGACCTCCCACCAGCAGCCGAAGCCGAGCTCGTCGGCGAGCACCGCCTGCGCGAGCGTCTCCGCGAACAACGCGCGCTCGTGGTCGGGCGGGAAGGGCCGCGCCTTCTGGATCTCGCAGAACACGTCGAACTTCAATGCGCGCCTCGTGTATCGTGCCGTCGGAGGGCAGGGCCGATGAGTGACTGGGAAGTCCGAAGCATCTTCCACTTCACGGTCAACGCGAGCAACTTCGAGCGCTCACTCGCATTCTACCAGACGCTCGGCTTCCGGCTGCTGCGCGACAACCGCGACGTGGTCTGGCCCGCGTTCGTGGCGGCGAACTTCGGCATGAAGCGCGCCCAGGGCCGCGGCGCGCTGCTCGCGCTCGGCCCCGAGGAGCACCACACGCGCCTGGACCTGATCGAATGGATCGAGCCCGTGCTCGTCGACGGTCAGAGTCACTTGCCGATCGAGGAGCGCGTGCCGCGCATCATCGCCCTGCGCACGCGCAACGTGCGCGCCGCCTACGCCGACCTCTCCCGGCGCGGGATCGTCTTCACCAAGCCGCCCGATCCGCCCGACCCGAGAAGCGGCATCGAGGCCGTGGTGCTGTGCCGCGACCCCGACGGCAACCTGGTCGAGCTGATCGAGTACATGCCCGGCGTGCTGGGCAGCCGCGTCGAGCATCTCGAGAAACGGACAGAGGAGGCGGGTCGATGAACCGCGTCGTGCTCACGGGAACGGGTGTCCCGGTCCCCGATCCAGAGCGGGCCGGCGCGGGGACGCTGGTCGAGGTGGACGGCGTCCGGCTCCAGGTCGACGCCGGCCGCGGAACGGTGCTGCGGCTCGCCGGCTCCGGCACGCCGCTGCCGAGCCTCGACGCGGTGCTGCTCACGCACCACCACTCCGACCATCTCGTGGCTCTGGCCGACCTGGTCTTGTCGCGCTGGCTCGCCGGCGCGCACCGGACGCGGATCGTGGCTCCCGCGGGACCGACGGCGCGCTTCGCCGCGCGCGTGCTCGACCCCTGGCAGGACGACATCGCGGTCCGCATCGAGCACGCGAATCACGGCGGCCCGCCCACGGTGGAAGTGACTGCCTTCGAGCCCGCGAAGCAGCCCGTCGAGGTCGCGCGCTTCGGAACAGTCGCCGTCACGGCCGTGTCGGTGCACCACGAGCCGGTGCTGCCCGCCGTGGCCTACAAGATCGAAGGCCCCACCGGCTCGGTGGTCGTGAGCGGTGACACGCGGGTCTGTGCCGAGGTCGAAGCGCTCGCGGCCGGCGTGGACGTCCTGGTGCACGAGGTGCGCTTGCGCTCGTTCGCCGAGTCCGCGAAGGGCACGCGCTTCGAAGCCATCGCCGAGTATCACGCCGACGCCGTCGATCTGGGCGCCGCTGCCGAGCGCGCGCGCGTGCGGCGGCTCGTGCTCACCCACTTCATCCCGCTGCCGCGCGGCGGATACAAGCCCTTCACCGACGAGGTCCGGAAGGGCGGATTCACGGGCGAGCTGATCGCGGGCGACGACCTGACGACGGTGAGCTGGTAGCAGCTACGGTGCCGTGGCTCCGTTCCCCGGCGGAGAGTACGGCTCCTCGCGCGCGATCTTGACCGTCTCGCCGCCCTCGAAGCGCTGGCTCGGCGACAGCCCGTTGTAGATCGCGGTCGGGTACGAGCCCCAGGCGTTGTGCGTGCGGGACGTGAAGCTGCTCAGGTCCTCGCCGGCTTGGGCGCGCTCGATCGCCAGGCGGGTCACGCGCAGCGCGGCGCGGTCGTCGTCGGTCAGCGCGCGGAAGCTGCGCGTGGTGGCGAGCGTCGCCTCCAGGTCCTTGTCTTCGACCGCGGCCCCCATCAGGCGCCAGACGTCGTTGGCAAACGGGATGAACGTGACGATCGCGCGCATCGAGCTGCCCGACACGTCGAGGCGCCAGGCGGGCAGCCCGCCGACCGCGAAGGCCGCTGCCTTGTCGATCTCGCCCTTGCCCTTCACGTTCTCCGCGGCCCAGGCCTCGGCGACCTGGCGCGGCTCGCCCTTCGGAACGTCGTTGGCGAGATACACCACGGCGTTGCCGCGCGGTGACTGCGCGCCCACGGCCTGGGGTGTGTTGGCCTTGGCCCAGCCGCGCGGGAAGCGCAGCTTGAAGCCGAGCGCGGGGTGCACGAACACGTCGGCCAGGAACATGCCAGCCGCGGGGTTCTGTCCGACCGCGAGGCCGTCGATGTGCGCGAGCAGCGCCGCGCGCGGGTCGCCGAGCTTCGGATCGCGCGTCCAGCGCAGCTCGCTCGCCTCGACGCGCGCGATGGTCGCGCGCTCGGACGACAGCGGGTGACTGTCGAAGAAGCTGGCCTCGCGCACGTTGCCCGTCTCGAGCTTCTCCCAGTTCATGAGTGACTCGAGGAAGCGCGCCAGTCCGCGCGGGTCGTAGCCCGCCGCGGCGCACAGGATCTGGCCGTCGTGGTCCGCGCTGCGCTCGAGGTCGCGCGAGAAGGCGGCCGACTGGCCCGCGCGCAGCATCGAGTTCAAAAGCGGGAACGCGCCGCGCGCGCTCTCTTGCTGCGCGGCGGCGTGGCGCTTCACCACGTGACCGATCTCGTGGCCGATCACGCAGGCCAGCTCGTCCTCGTCGTTGGCCAGCACCAGCAGGCCGCGCGACACGAAGATGTGTCCCCCGGGCAGGGCGAATGCGTTCGGCGCGGCCTGATCGACGACCCGGAACTGGTACTCGAAGGGCCGGTTCGGGATCGCGCGCAGCAGCTTGTCGCCGATCCCCTGGATGTACCGGTCGAGCCCGGCGTCGCCGAGCAGGCCGATCTGCGCCTCGACGCCTTTGGCGGCGTCGCGTCCGGCATCGCGGTCGTCGTAGGTCGAGTCCAGGAGCACGGTGCGATCCGCGCGCGCGGCGGGCGCGAGCACGGCCGCGAGCAGCGCGAGCGTGACCGCCGCGCAGCGCCGACTCGTCATGGCAGGCGCTCCAGCCACTCGCCCCCGCCGATCCACTTGGCCTTCAGCTGCGCCAGCTCGCCAGTCTCTTCCAGCGTCTTCAGGTAGTTCGTCACCAGGTTGAGGAACAGCATCGAGTCGGGGACCAGCGCGACGCCGAGCGGCTCGGTCGAGAGTGGCGGGAAGCGCATGTAGAGCCCGGCATCGGGGTGGCGCATGCGCGCCACCGTGCACACCAGCAGGTCGGAGAGCAGGCCGTCGACCTCGCCCGCGAGCAGCGCCCTCACGCCCGCGTCGTTGTCGGGCACCGCGACGAGCTTGGCCTTCGGCAAGTGACTGCGCACGAAGGCCTCGCTGGTCGAGCCCTTGAGCGCCGCGAAAGACAGCTTCGGATCGTCGAGCTTCGCGGCGTCGTCGCCGTCGGCCAGCTCGCGCGTGCGCGTGAGCAGCGTGTTGCCGGAGATGAAGTAGGGCCCCGCGAAAGCCACGCGCGCGTTGCGTTCCGGCGTGATGGTCATGCCCGCGACGGCCAGGTCGATGTCACTGCGCTCGAGCGCCGGAATCAGCTCCGCGAAAGGCATCTCGACGAAGCGCACTTTCACGTTCATGGTCGCGCCCAGCGCTTCCATCAAGTCGATCTCGAGTCCCATCAGCTTCCCGTTCTTGTCGTGCACCGTCATCGGAGGCGAGTCCGCGCTGGTGCCGACGCGCAGCTCGCCCGCCTTCAAGATGCGCGGGATGGGCGACCCCTGGGCGGCAAGATGGGCGGGCCGGTTGCAGCTCGCGAGCGCGAGCAACGCGCAGAGCGCCGCGGCCAGCCCGCGCGTGGGTGCAGAGGTGCGGGGCGAGGTGCTCAAGCGCGATCTCCTTCGGGGTTGGGCACCTATCCTAGGCGAAAGGCAGGGCCATGAAGGCCCGGTGCGCCCGGAAATTCGATCGCTCTAGAGGGTCGTGTGGATTCTTGCTAGGGTTCCCGCCTCGAGAGACGTTCGATCGGCTAGCAGGCCGTCGCCTTTACGGCCCGTATCTGTTCCCCGTCGGACTCCTTCTCGGCCCGCTCAGGGGCTATCGTTCAGACGTTCTGGATGGGAGCCAGAGCAGGTCGTACCCAACGGATTTGGGTTTGCGACGAGGATTCATTCGGAAAATGGGCAACAAGATCTATGTAGGCAATCTTCCTTTCAGCTCGACGGAAGACGAGCTGCGTGAGCTCTTCGAGCGTCACGGCAGCGTGGAATCCGTCAAAGTGATCACCGATCGAGAGACCGGTCGTCCGCGCGGATTCGCGTTCGTCGAGATGTCGGAGCCCAGCGGGGCCACCGACGCCATCCGGGCGCTCGACGGCACTCAGCTCGGTGGCCGCGCGCTGAAGGTGAACGAGGCGCAGGACAAGCCTCGTCCGGGCGGCGGCGGCGGCGGCGGCGGTGGTCGCGGCGGCGGCGGCGGCCGAGGCCCGCGCTACTAGGAGCCTCGGGCGGGAGAGCGCGCAATGCCCTCTCTCGCCCCTCTTCTCCTTCCCCACTCTCCTAACCAACACCGAAGGAGGCCGCGTGGCGCGGTCCAGGAAGATGTCCGTCCAGAAGCGGATGCGTGAGCAGAAGAAGGCCGAGCGGGCCGAGCTGAAGCGCGCGACGCGACAGAGCCCGGACTCCGAGGTACCGAAGGGTGGCCAGGTCGCCGACCGCGCCGACCTCGACAGCTACGGCGTGCTTCCTCCGGCTGCCGACCCGCGCAAGGAACGCTGAGGCCCTCGAGCTACGGGCTCACGCCTCGGGCAGCGCGTCGAGCAGCGCCTGGGCTCGCGCCGCGATCAGCTGCTCCATGATGCGATCGGTGTGGATGTAGAGGCGGTTCCCGAGCACCGCCTCGAGGACCCGCTCCCCGACCCGGTCCGGACTCACGCCCTGCTGCAGCACTCGGGTCGCCAGGCCGAGGCGCTCGGCTCGGAGCTTGCGCTGCTCGTCGCTCAGTGACTCGTTCGCGGGGGGCTGGCTCCGGGCCGTGCGCGCGACGATGTCGGTCGCCACCGGCCCGGGACACAACACGCTGACTCCGATCCCGAACGCGCCCAGCTCGAGCTGGAGTGTCTCGGACAGGCCCACGACCCCGAACTTGGCGGTGGAGTACAGGACGCCGGACGTGGTCGCAGCGAGCCCCGCGCCCGAGGCCGTGTTCACGATGTGTCCGCCCGCGCTGCGCTCGGCCATGCGCGGCAGGAAGGTCTGGATGCCGTTGATCACGCCGCCGAGATTGATCCCGATCGCCCAGTCCCAGAGCTCGTAGGTGAGCTTGGGCGCGGGAGCGCCGCCAGCGACGCCCGCGTTGTTGAACAAGAGTGAGACCGGGCCGAGCTTCCGCTCCACGGCGTCGGCTGCGCGCGCGTACGCGTCCCGATCGCGCACGTCGAGCTCGACCGTCTCGACCGAGCTGACCTCGCCGAGCTCCTTCTTGGCTCTCTCCAGCGCCGCGACGTCGCGGTCGGCCAGCGCGAGCTTGGCGCCCGCGTGTGCGAAGGCACGCGCGATCCCGAGCCCGATCCCGTTGGCGCCGCCCGTGATGAACGCGGTCCGTCCCCGCACATCGGTCATGAAGCCGCCTGCGCCTTGGCCCAGCGGTAATCGGCTTTGCCCGACGGCGAGCGCACGATCTCGTCGCGGAACAGGAACGCCTTGGGCAGCTTGTAGCGCGCGATGTGCTTCTCGCACTCGGCGAGCAGATCGCGCTCGCGGACGGCGCTGCCCTCGCGCAGGCGCACGATCGCGACCACTTCGTTGCCCCAGCGCTCGCTGGGCCGGCCACAGACCACGGCGTCGAGCACCGCGGGGTGTGACTTCAGCGCATGCTCGACTTCCTCGGCGAAGATCTTCTCGCCGCCGGAATTGATCGTGACCGAGTCCCGTCCGAGCAGCTCCAGGATCCCGTCGTGGCGGAGCCGCGCGCGGTCGCCAGGCACCGAGTAGCGCACACCGCCGATCACGGGGAAGGTGCGCTCCGTCTTGGCGCGATCCCCGAGGTAGCCCAGCGGCACACGCCCGCTCTGCGCGAACCAGCCGAGGTCGGCGTCGCCGGGCCGGGCGATCCGCGAGAGGTCCTCCGACAGAACGCACGCGCCGGGCCCCAGCGTGAACGTCCCGGTCGTCGCGCCCGATGCCCCGTTCGAGACGTTCGACGCCTGTGATCCCGTCTCGGACGAGCCGACGGCGTCGACGATGTTGATCTTCGGCAGGAGCTCGAGCAGCTCCCGCTTCAACGCGGCGTTGAGGGCCGCGCCGCCGGAGACGATCGCGAGCAGCGCCGACAGGTCGTAGCTCGACTTGCGCAGCTGGTCGATCAGCGGGCGCGCGAAGGCGTCGCCCACGATGAGCATGGCATGGACCTTCTCGCGCTCGGCGGTCGACAGCACGTCGTGCGGATCGAGCCGGTCGACCACGCTCTGGAACACCACCGTGTTGCCCGCATGGAAGGCGTTGAACGACGCCCAGTGCGCCGCGCCGTGCATCAGCGGCGGGGTCGGCATGGTCTTCAGCTTGAAGCCGCTCGTCGCACGCGTGACGAGCTCGTCGAGTGACTGCGACTCACCGCCAGACGGCGAGCGGCCGCCGAGCGCCCCGACGAAGATGTCGGCCTGTCGCCAGAGCACACCCTTCGGCATTCCGGTGGTGCCGCCGGTATAGAGGATGTAGAGATCGTCGGGCGACAGGCGCTCGCCGACCGGCCCCGCGGCCGCGCCCGCGAGCGCCGTCTCGTAGTCGACCGCGCCGGGCAGCCGTGGCTGGCCCGAGCCGTCCTCGACCTGCAACAGCACCTCGAGCCCCGGCAGGTTCGGCAGGATGCGCGCCAGCGTGGGCGCGAAGCAGGCGTGGTACACGATCGCGCGCGCCTGCGAGTCACGCAGCAGGTAGACGAGCTCCTCGTCCACGTAGCGGTAGTTCACGTTGAAAGGGGCCGTACGCGACTTGAACGCGCCGAGCATGCCCTCGATGTACTCGGGGCAGTTGTACAGATAGAGCGCGACCTGGTCCTGCCCCGACTCCCAGCCGGTCAGCGTGGCGCGCTCGCGGCGCAGCCCGAGGCCGCGGCTGCGCAGGTAGTGCGCGAGCCGGCGGGAGCGCTCCGCCACCTGTCCGTAGGTCAGTCGGCGGTCGCGCCAGATGATCATTTCGCGCTCGGGGATCGCCGCCGCGATCGCTTCGTTGACCTCGCCGAGATTGAACTCCATGCGCGCATCCTGCCCGAGGCCGACGGCACTTGTCACGCACGGGAGCCGCTGAAAAGGTCAGCCGCGCGTCGAGCCGTCGCCCGATTGGTACGAAGCGAAGAGGTGCTTCCTCACGTCGTCGGTGACCGGCACGGCGCCGACGACCACGGGGCGGATCTTGTCCAGGTCGACCCGCATGCCGCGCTGCACGGCGGGCCGCGCGATCACGCGCTCGACCCAGGCGTCCATGTGGGGATAGGGCGCCTCGTTGGGGTAGCCCAGGCCGAACATCTTGATCCACGGCACGCAGGCGATGTCGGCGATCGAGTACTCGCCGGCGAGATACTCGTGCTCGGACAGCGTGCGGTCCAAGAGGCGGCGCAGCCGCTCGACCTCGCTGCGATAGCGCGCGATGGGATACTCGAGTCGCTCGGGCGCGTAGCGCACGAAGTGGTGCAGCTGACCCATCATCGGACCGACGTAGCTCATCTGCCAGAAGAGCCACTGCATCGAGTGCGCGCGGCGCGCGGCATCGCGCGGCAGGAGCCTTCCGGTCTTCTCCGCCAGATACCAGAGGATCGCGCCCGACTCCCAGAGCGTGAGCGGCGCGCCCCCCGGACCCTCCGAGTCGACGATCGCCGGCACCTTGCGGTTCGGACAGATGGCCGCGTACGCGGGCTCGTTCTGGTCGCCCGCGACGATGTCGACCGGGCGCACGCGACAGGGCAGGCCGAGCTCCTCGAGCGCAATCGAGACCTTCTGGCAGTTCGGCGTAGGGCAGTAGTAGAGGTCGATCATCGGGGCAGCTTACTGCAGAGTGCGACTGAGAATGGCTGCCGAGCGGTGCGTCGTGGCTCTTCGGCGCGCTGCAAAGCCCGACGTCTCGGTCGGCGCCGCGGTAGCATCGCCGCATGAAGCAATTTCGCGAACGGGTGGCGGTGATCACGGGCGGTGCGAGTGGGATCGGCTTCGCCACCGCGGAGCGGCTGGCGGCCGAGGGCATGAAGCTCGTGCTGGGGGACATCGAGCCCGCCGCGCTCGAGGCGGCGGTGAGGAAGCTCGAGGCCGGCGGCGCCCAGGTGCTGGGCGTGCGCACGGACGTATCTCAGGCCGGCGATGTCGATCGGCTCGCGCAGCGCGCGCTCGAGCGCTTCGGCGGCGTGCACGTGGTGTTCAACAACGCGGGCGTCGTCGTCACGGGTGAAGCCTGGGAGAACTCGCTCGCAGACTGGGAGTGGGTGCTCGGCGTCAACCTCTGGGGGGTGATCCACGGGATCCGCACCTTCGTGCCGATCCTGTTGCGCCAGAACCAGCCGGGTCACGTGGTGAACACGGCCTCGATGGCGGGCCTCACCTCGAACCCCGGGATGGCGATCTATAACGTGACCAAGCACGCCGTCGTGACTCTGACCGAGACTCTGCACGGCGACCTCGCGCTGCGCGGCTCACCGGTGAAGGCATCGGTTCTGTGTCCCGGCTTCATCAACACGCGCATCATGGACTCGGCGCGCAATCGCCAGAGCGACGCGGCGCACGACCCGCCGACCCCCGAGGCGAGCGCGCTGGGCGCGTCGATCGAGCTGGCGCTGCGCGAGGGCGTGAAGCAAGGCTTCGCGCCGAGCGTAGTGGCGCAGCGCGTGTTCGAGGCGATCCGCGACGAGCGCTTCTACATCTTCGCGGCGCAGCCCGAGATCTTCGCTGCGGTGGAGCAACGGCTCGACGAGGTTCGCGCGCAGAAGAACCCGGTCACCCCCACCGTCCTCACGGAGTGACTCGCG
>DATKAO010000151.1 GCA_035498015.1 Myxococcota bacterium | reverse complement strand
GAGATGTGCGTGGCGTCCTGCCAGTGGTGGCCGAGCGGCGCGATCGGGTCCGACATGGCGGAACGGCGGTGCGGGAAGCCGGGCGGGCCGAGCGCCGGCTCGCCGGCGGGCGCGAGATAGAGCTCCGCGCCCAGGTCGTCGCTGAGCGCGCGGCGGTAGAGCGCCGCCACCTCCATGAACAGGTCGTGCGGATGCTGCACGTCGTGCAGCGGCTGGCCGCCGAGTGACTCCCCCGACTGCAGGATCAGCGGGTAGCCGCCGCGGCCGACCGTGGCCGGCTCGAGCGACAGCATGGCGCGCAGCCCGAGCTCGCCGCCGGCCAGCTCGCGCTGGCCCATGACCATGCCCCAGTGGGTCGAGAACAGCGCGTCGTCGCCGCGCCGCGTGGCCTGGTAGTCGTAGCCCGCGAACAAGAGCCCGTGCGCCATGAGCATCCAGTCACCGGACATCCGGTGCACGGCGTTCATCGGGGTCTCGTCGGGCTGCCAGGCGGTGCCCGAGGCGTTGCGCAGGTCGCTGATCTCGAGCGGGCCCTCGAACATGTCGTGAGCCGCTGCCGCGCGCGACGCGCACACCCAGAGCACGAGCAGAGCGGCGGCCGGCGACCTCATGCGGCCGCCGCAATCTAGCTAAATCGGCTCACTCCGAAGGCGTGGGCGCGACCGGCACCCAGGGCCGGTCGCAGGTCTGCACGTCCGGGTAGTAGGCGTTCGTGGTCGGGCAGAAGTACCAGTAGCCCGAGGGCAGCGGCTGCGCCTGCGGCTGCACCACGACCGCGGACGGGTAGTACGCCGGCGGGTAGTACGGGTAGTAGCCGCCGTAGTAGCCCCCGTAGTAGCCGGGTCCGTACCAGCCGCCCCAGCCCCAGCCCCAGCCCCAGAACGGCGCGCCCAGGCCGACCACGACGTTCGTCCCGCCGTGCCAGCCGCCGCCATGCCAGCCACCGCCGCCGTGCCAGGCGCCGCCACCGTGCCAGCCGCCGCCACCGCCGTGCCAGCCGCCACCACCGTGCGGGCCCGCGAAGCTGCTCGAGGCCGGCACACACACGAGCAGCGCGATCGCAGCCAAGATTCCCAGGCTCGATTTGCGCATCTCCGTTCTCCTACGCCCCGTTCGACGCTGGCGGCGCCGCGCGGGGTTCAAGCCAGGCCTGCGAGGCGCCGAATCGGCGAACATGGCCCATCGCGCGCGCCTCGCCCTCGTTCTGGCGTTCCTCAGTATGACCGGCGTCGGGGTCCTGGGTTGCGCTCACCATCCGGCGGCGCCAAAGGTGTACATCCCGCCGCGCATCGACCTGTCGCGCCACGGCACGCTCGGGATCGTGAGCTTTGCGAGCCCCGGACGGGACGCCTTCGGCGCCGACATCACGCGCGAGTTTCTGGCCACCTTGCAGTCGGCCCAGCCGGGTACGCCGGTGCTCGAGCTCGGCGACGAGCGGGCGGTGCTCGCGCAGCTCGGCCGCGAGACGCTCGATCCGGACGCCCTGCGCATGCTCGCCGAGAGACGGCACGTCGACGCGGTGATCGTGGGCGCGCTCGATTCGCAGCGCGTCTCGCCGAAGATCGCGCTCGATGCGCCCTCGGCCTGGGCGTCGGCCTCGGCCGACCTCGAGGCGTCGCTGCGCGTGCGCATCCTCGACACGCGCTCGGGCGCGACCGTCTGGAGCACCGTCTCGCGCGCCAAGGCGCAGATCGCCGGCCTCGACATGAGCCCGGGCGGAGTCTCGAACGTGGGCACGAGCGGGCGCCAGGAGGCCGAGCAGATCCTGGTGACTCGCCTGGTGCGCAACGCGACCGGCGACTTCTGGGGCCACTGGGAGTAGCGCCGCGTTGGTGCGCTACTGCACGGTGACCGGCACGCTCACCGAGTGACTCGCCGGGCCCGAGCTGGCCGTGACCCCGATCATGTAGGTGCCCGCGGGCGTGGCCCTGTGCGCGACGTTCGCGCCGCCCGAGCCGCCGCCCCCGCCGCCTCCGCCGCCGCAGCTGGTGGAGGCGAACAGGAACAGCGCGAGGCCGAGCACGGCCGCGCGGCGGCGCCGCGTCGCCAGACCGAGCAGCGCGATGACCGACACGAGGCCGGCCATGGCCTTCGCGGGCGGCGCCTTGGTGGAGACGGTCAGCGTGGCCATCTGCGTGGTCGAGCCGGAGCCGAGCACGAGCGACGACGGCTGCACCTGGCAGCCGACCTGGTCGGTCTTGTCGCCCGCGCAGGTCAGACTCACCGTGCCCGTGAAGCCGCTCTGCGCGGTCACGGTCAGGGTCGACATGGCGCTCGCGCCGGCGGCGATCGTGCCGCCCGGGGTCGCGACGATCGAGAAGTCGGTCACGGTGACGGCGGACGGCGCGGCGCTCGACGCGAGATACACCAGGTTGCCGCCGTAGGCGGCGCCGATCGCGTGGCCGCCGCCGGTCAGGCTGCCCGTCATGTACGAGGCCTTGTAGCTGCTCCCGCTCTTCGTGACCGGCACGGGCGTCCCGGCGTCGACGCCGTCGATCGAGAACTGCACCTGGCCGCCCGCGGGTGACCCGAAGCCCGCCGAGGCGGGAGTCACGGTGGCGGTGAAGGTCTCGGCGGTGCCCACGGGCGAGCTCGCGCTCGACACGGCCAGGCTGGTGGTGGTCGCCACGTTGGCCGCCCAGTGAGTCGCAAGCGTCCCGGCGTTCACGGAGCCCAGGCCCGTGGCGCGGTCGTAGCCCGGCGTCGCCGTGAAGCCGACCTGGAATGGCGCGCTCGCGGGGCAGTTGCTGCTGCCGGGCTGGCAGGGCACCGCGTTCCCGCCCGAAGTCACGTCGTGGAAGGCGCTCGGCGCGCTGGCCGCGAGCGCGTACAGCGTGGGGTTCGGGCTGCCGAGCCCCGAGGAGCCGGTGCCGCCGTTGATCAGCGCCAGGATGCCGGCCAGGCTCGGCGCGGCGATCGACGTGCCGCCCACCACGTCGAGCGTCTGGTCCTGCGCGCGGTAGCCGTTCACGCACAGGCCTTGCGAGCAGATCAGATAGCCGTCGTGGCTGAACGACGAGTCGAGGGACACGTCGGGCACGTCGCGGTGGCCGTCGTTGGGCACGCCGGTGCCGGTCTGCCAGGGCGGCTTGGAGAAGATCGTGCTGGCGCCGCCGCCACCCGACGAGAGCGAGCCCTCGGTCTCGGTGTCGTTCCAGCCCGTCTCGGGGATGTACTGCAGCGCCGAGCCGTTGCTCGCGTCGTTGGTCGAGCTCCAGTAGGTCGCCGGACTGCCGGTGTCTGCCTCGAACTCGGTCCCGCCCGCGCCGGTGACCTCGGGGATGCTGGCCGGCACGTCGACCGCCAGGCCCTGCGTGGCCACGGGCGAGTTGGGATCGTCGCAGTCGGCCGCACCGGTGTCTCCGGTCGCCGCGGTGATCGACTGCCCTTGCGAGTTCGCCTGCTGCGCCCAGCCGCGCACCATGAGCGCGAAGTTGCTGCCGTTCAGCGCCTCGCACGCGCCGTAGCTCGTGCTGATCACCGGAGCCACGTCGTGGTCGACCGCGTACTGCAGCGCGTCCCACACGCCGAAGGGGGTGGTGGTGCAGGTCTGACCCGAAGTGACTCCGGTGTAGACGTAGACCACGGTCGCCGCGGGCGCGACGGCGCCGGACCACTCCACGTCGAGGTCGGCCTCGGTCACGTCGCCGTCGCAGACCTTGGCGCTGCCCGTGTTCGGCACCAGCACCTGCTGCAGGTGCGTCGGGGGCAGGCCCGAGGCGGCGCGGAACGCGTCGATGTCGCTGGTGGCGTTGTGCACGGCCAGCGCCGACTGGCCCACGACCGCGATCTTCTGGCCCGTGCCGTCGAAGCCGGCCGCGTACAGGCTCTTCAGCCCGTAGATCGTGGCGAAGTCGTCGGGCGCCATGAAGTGACCGCCCGAGATGCTCGACGTGAAGCGGCTCGCTGCCAGCGGCCGGTGCACGCGCGGGCGCGGCCGGAAGTCACTCAGGTTGCGGACCGCCAGCACCACGCCGGCGTAGGCGGCCGGGATCGACGGGTCGACCGCATTGGCGCGGTGCAGCTCGCCGTCGACCAGATACTCGTGAATCTCGGTGTGGAACGCGTCTTCGACCTGCGCCACGCTGCCCGAGAAATAGAGCTCCTGCCGGCTGCGCGAGGCGCCGTGCACGCGGAAGCCATGGGCGGAAAGCCAGCCGGTCACGTTCGCGAGGTCGGCGTCGCTCATGCCGAAGCGCGCGGCGAACTCGTCCGGCGTGAGCCACTGGTGGTACTGGGCCGAGCTCGGATCCTGCTGCGCGGCGAGCAGCGCCTCGAGCTCCGCAGCCTGCCCCGCCGACGGCTTGAACACGAGTGCCAGCCGCTCGAGCGAGCGGCGGGGATCGAGCCGGCCGCGGTCGAAGTCGGGGCGCGCCAGCACGGAGCGGTTGCCGGCCAGCACGTGCAGGTCCTGGTCGTCGGGCCGCTGCCGGATCCGGTTCGGCAGGGGCCTGGGCAGGCGCGTCTGCGCGTCGCTCCACGCGGCGACGCCGAACACCAACAGAAACAACGCGATCCACGCCGGAACGCGCGCTGGAGATCTTCCCACGCCCTGCCTCATCAACGGATCGAAGGTTGGAGGGGGCGCGCGCCCCGGACATTCGCCGCGCCGCCGCCGCTCCATTCGGAAGCATCGGCCGCGGGCGCCTGCCGGCGCGTGAGCGGACGCACAAGTCGGCCAGTTACTTCTCGCTGGATTAGCGATCGCTCATCGGAGCGCCGACGAACTGCACCAGCCCGCACTGCCCTTTCTCGAGCGTCACGCGGCGCGGATCGTCGGTGGACAGGTCGAAGGCCGTGACTCCCGGAGTGAGTGGCCGGACCGAGTAGGTGCCCGGAGCGACCTCGAGCCGGAAGGCGCCGCGCTCGTCGGTCTCGACCGTACCTGCGCGGCCGTTGCCGCTGATCTCGAGCTTCACGCCCGGCACCGGGCGCCAGTTCATGCGGGTGGTGACCCGGCCTTCGATCGTGGTCGGCGCGTCGGCGAGCGCGCGGATCGCCGCGATGCGCTCCGCCGCCTGCTCGACCGGACCCGAGGAGCCCGCGCAGTCATCGGCCGCCTCGAGCCGCCCGCGCGCGCGCCGCGCGAACAGGAGATACTCGCGGCCCTCCTTCAGGTCGAGCCGGCCGCTGTCGTTCCCGACCGCCACGTCGACCGACTCTCCGAGCGCGCCGCGGAAGCGCTCCTTCACCTGGAGCGTGAACTGGGTCTCGTCGTCGCCCGCCAGCCGACTCGTCACCACCCCCGTGAAGACCGCCGCCGCGCGGAAGAACTCGCTGCACACGCGCGGAGCCGGCTGACTGCACACGGCGCCCGCCTCGCCCGTCAGCGCGAGCCAGAGGACGACGCTGTGTCGCAGGCTGCGAGTCATGAAGTGCGTTCTGCTCATCCGCTAGTCGATGCGCAGGCTCTGCTCCATCGCGTAACACTGGTCCCAGACGAAGGCATCGTAGGCGGCGAGCTTGTGCTGCCACTTGGGAGTGACTTCGTCGACGCACTGGATCACGACGCGGTCGATGTAGTCGTCGAACACCGCCCACGGATTGCTGGCGACGTCCTTCGCGTCCATGCCCTGGCCCGGCTTCGTGCTGGCGAGCGCCTTGGAGGCGGCCGCCTTCACGTCCTGCATGAACTCGGCCTGCAGGTCGACGTCGGCATGCGTGCCCGTGCGACTCACATGGCCGCCGACGAAGGTCTGCCAGTCCATCTTCCGGATCTCTTCGACCTGCGCGAACACGCCCGGCACGTCGTGCGCCACGGCCCAGCGGCGGAACGGCATCCAGCCGGGGAACACCACGTCGA
The DNA here is from genome assembly GCA_035498015.1 of Myxococcota bacterium. Taxonomy (NCBI): domain Bacteria; kingdom Pseudomonadati; phylum Myxococcota; species Myxococcota bacterium. The sequence goes on along the minus strand of DATKAO010000151.1, from coordinate 5,372 downwards.
CGACCATCAGGACCTTCTGCGCCGGCGCATACACGAAGATGTTGCCCGGCTCGTGCCCGTCGCCGTGGTACGAGAGCTCGAGCGACTGGTCGCCGACGTGAAGCGAGTACTTGTCCTTGAAGGTCACCGTGGGCAGGGGCCGGTTCGGGTCGGCGGCCCGTTTCAGCAGGCGCTTGGTCTCCTCCTGGGCGATGATGATCGGGGTCCCGCCCAGTGACTTGACGCCGGCGATGTGATCGACGTGCGAGTGAGTGTAGATCACGTGCGTGATCGGGTTCTTGGTCACTTCGGCGACGGCTTGCAAGAGCTTCGCCGCGTAGCCGGGAGGCGCGTCGACCATCACGACCCCGCGGTCGTACACGAGGAACATGTTCTGGTAGGCGCCGTCCGTGACCATGTAGAGGCCGTTTCCGAGCTTCTCGGTGCGGTAGCCCTTCGCGGGGTCGATAGCCGGGCCCTTCGAGCCCTCGGGCACGTCGAGATACTTCGGGATCCGCACTCCGATCGGCGCGGTCGAGGGCATGTTCGCGTACGGCCCGTTCGCGCTCTGCGCGAGCGCCGATCGCTCTGAGAGCGCCGATCCGAGAACGCTGACGACGACGAGAAAGAACCCAGCCAATGCGCGACGCATCATGAGATCTCCTCCAGCGGGTGCTCGTCCAGGATCATGGGCGGTCTCCTCAGAAGTTCACGTCGTAGCGGTGCCGTTCGGCATGGCGCTCGAGGTGTTGCCAGATCTCGCGGTCGATCCGCGCCGCGTCGTCGCCGTCTCGTGTCTCGACCCAGGCGTGGAGGGCGACCAGCGCGGCGCCGTGCTGCGCGTGCACCCCGTCGAGCGGCCCGAGCCGCAGGTCCGAGAGCTCCCGCGCCTCCGCCTCGGCCAGGCGCTCGGCGAGTGACTCGGGCAGGCGGAGCCGGCGCGCGCCGGCGAAGATCGCGCGCCGCTCGCGAATGTCTTCCAGCCGCGCATGCACGCCGCGCTCCAGATCCTGGCCGATCATCTCGAACGCGAGGTTGAGAAACGCGGCGTCGGCGGCACCGAAGGCCGTGCGCTGCTCGGGCAGCACGTGCGTCAGCAGGCGCTGCGCCAGGAACGACACCGCCTGCTTGGACTCGGCAATCATGCGCGCTCCAGGCGCTCGGTGTACACGCGGCGACTCACGGGCGAGAGGCGGTCCACCAGGATCCGGTTCTGGCGATCGAGCGTGAGCCAGCCCGCGATGGCCAGGATCGGCTCCTTGCTCGCGCCGTGCGCGAAGTCCTCGGCCGAAGACACCCAGATCGCCGCGGCCTTCAGCGACGCGAACACCTCCCACCAGCGAAAGACGTCGAGGTCGACCTTCAGGCCGCTGGCCGCTTCGAAGATGCGGATCGCGTCGAGGCGCGGCGCGAGCCGCCCGGCGAGGTGCGCATCGGGCCAGGCCCAGAGCGGGTCGAACGACCAGGCGAGGTCTTCGAGCGGGTCACCGACGTGCGCCATCTCCCAGTCGAGGATCCCGCGGATCTCTCCTTCCGAGTCGAACAGGAAGTTCCCGCTGCGGTAGTCACCGTGCACCAGCGCGAGCTTCGGCGGCGGCGGCGGCAGATTGCGGCGCAGCCAGCGAATGGCCGCCTCGGCGATCGGCTGTGGCTGCAGCGCGTCCTTTGCGATCACGGCGGCCCAGTATTCGAGCTCGCGCCGGGCAGTGTCTCCGAGAGGGGGCGCGGGCAGCTGGTCACCTACGCCGAGCCGGTCGACGTCGAGCGCCGCCAGGCGGCCGAGGATCGACCACTTCTGCGCGCTGACCTTGGCGTGCAGCTCGGGGCGGAGCAGCTGCACGTTGGTCTCGCAGCCCGGAATCTCGGCCGTGAGCGAGAACGGCCTGCCCAGCGGCCGCTCGTCCTGCTCGAGCACCAGCGGCTCGGGCACGGGAATCACTCCCGAGCGGAACGCCGCGCCGTAGGCAGCGAACTCCGTCGCGCGGTCGGTGTCGATCAAGCTCGACTCCGGATCGCGGCGCAGGATCATGCCCCGCGTCGCGCCGCCGCGAGTCACCTTCAGCCGGTACGTCTCGCGCGAGGCGCCGCCGGGAATGCGCGCCACCTCGCCCACCTGCGTGGCCAGGCCGTCGCGCGCGGCGAGGTAGCGCGCGAGCCGGTCCGCGAGCTCGTCGATCGGCAGAGTCACGCGCGCAGCATACCTCTAGGGCAGCAGGCGCTGCTCGCGCAGGAGCGCGAACCACTTGCGGAACATGGCCTCGGTATCCATCACCTCGCCGAAGCCCGCCTGGCGCAGCTTGACCGTCGAGACGATCGCCGGCGGCGTGCGGAACTGCGCGCCGTAGGCCATGACGAAGTCGGCGTAGTGGAAGGACTCACCGACGAACTCGTGCAGGCCCGGCGAGCGCAGCCCGTACTTGGCGCGAATCGCATCCCACTCCTGGGCTCGCGCCGGCATGCTCTCGCCCAGCCGCTGCGGCTCCGGCGGGCCGAGCTTCATGCCGAGCGCGTCGGCGATCGCCGGCCACACGTTCGCCCAGGTGAAGACGTCGCCGTTGGTCACGTTGAAGATCTGGTTGCGCGCCTGTGGTGACTCGGCCGCCCAGGCGATGGCGCGCGCGAGCAAGTCCGCATCGACCGCCTCGATGACCGACCCCTCACCGCCGGGATACGCGAGCGGCTCCCCGCGCTCGCGCCGCAGCGCGGCGTAGACACCGAGCGCGGGAATCAGGTTCATGGCCGATCCGAGCGAGATTCCGAACACGATCTGCGGCCGCAGGATCGTGAAGCCCCACGCGCGGCCCGATTGCCGCGCGCGCAGGTGGTCCTCCTGCTCCCAGTAGAAGTTCGCGACGTCGCGCGCCTCGTCCCGATCCTCGCGCGCGGGCAGCGGGATCGGCCGCACGTGCGCGCCGTAGGCCTTGGTGCCCTGCAGCAAGGTGACGTGGCGCAGCCGCGGCGCTGCGGCGTCGAGTGAGTCGAGCAGGTTCTCGAACATGCGCCGGTTCGTGTCGATCTGGTCTGCCTCCAGCCAGCCGGTGTAGAGACCCGGCTTCTCGTAGAGCGCGGAGAAGACGAGCTGAGTCGCGTCGCGAAGCTCGGCTGCCAGCGTCTGGCACGCCGCGCGGTCCGTGAGGTCGACGGAGCGCAACCGGGCTCCGGGCGTCTCGAGCGGCGCGCGCCGCGAGAGTCCCGTCACGGCGCAGTCTCCGCGGCGTGCGAAGTGTCTCAGCGCCGAATAGCCGACCACGCCGGTGGCCCCGGCGATCACTACGTGCTCCGTCACGGCCGCTCCTACCTGATCCACCCGCACTCTACCCGGCCAGGCCGCCCGGATGGGCCGGAGCCAAAGCTCATGCGCAGCCGTATGTGGCACAGGCGGGGAAGCCTGTCTCCACTGCCGCTCAAGAAGCCCTCCACTCGTGCCGCAAGAGGTGTGACCCATCTGGAGATCTCCATGAGCGCTCGCAGCCCGTCGTGGTCGACGCTCGGTCTCGGGTTGGCGGCGGTGCTCTGGGTGCTCACGGTAGGGGGCGGGTTCGTGGCGATGCTGGTCTACAAGAGCACGCCGGGGATCGCGGCCGCGCCACCCGCGAGCTGGCCCGAGGCGAGCCGGATCGAGCCCGCGCACGACAAGCCGACGCTCGTGATGTTCGCGCACCCGAAGTGCACCTGTACGCGCGCCAGCCTTCACGAGCTCGGCGAGCTGCTCGCGCGCGTCGACGAGCCGGCGCGCGTGGTCGTCGCCTTCGTCCTTCCCGACGGTACGGGCGAGGACTGGAACGACACCGATCTGTGGCACAGCGCGGAAGCGATCCCGGGAGTGACCGTCGTGGCCGACCACGGCTCGCGCGAGGCGAACCTCTTCGCGTCGCGCACTTCGGGAACCGCGCTTCTGTACGACGCCGGGGGCCGGCTCGAGTTCGCCGGCGGCATCACGTCCATGCGGGGTCACGAAGGCGACAGCCTCGGCCAGGAACGCATGGTGGCACTGTTGAACGGCCACGCGGCCGACCGGCCCACGAGCCCGGTGTTCGGCTGCGACCTCGGAGCCGAGCCCAAAGACCAAGGAGGGAAGCCATGAGTGAAGTGCAGACCGACCGAACGGCCGATGCCATCGTCGCGCGCGCGGGCGCGCGCTTCGACAAATGGCTCGACGAGCGCCACGTCACCACCGACCGATTCTTCGCCTGGCTGCTCGCGGGCCAGTGGCTGTTCGGGATCGCGATCGCGCTGACAATCTCGCCACACACCTGGAGCGGCAAGGTCGAGTCGATCCACGCGCACGTCTGGCTCGCCACGCTGCTCGGCGGGGCCATCATCAGCCTGCCGCTGCTGTTGATCCGCATGCGCCCGGGGCACGTCATGACCCGGCACGTGGTGTCGGTGAGTCAGATGCTGATCTCCGCCCTTCTCATCCACCTCACGGGCGGCCGCATCGAGACCCACTTCCACGTCTTCGTGTCGCTCGCCTTCCTCGCCTTCTATCTCGACTGGCGCGTGCTGGTGACCGCGACGCTGGTCGTGGTCGCCGATCACCTGATCCTCGGGCTCTTCCTGCCCGAATCGGTCTACGGCATCGACAACCCCGAGTGGTGGCGATTCCTCGAGCACGCCTTCTGGGTGCTGTTCCTGATCTCGGTCTTGGTGTACGGCTGCGCCACGACGATCAAGACGTGGCTCGGGTTCGCGCAAGAGGTCGTGATGCTCGAGGCCCTGGCCGAGCGCCAGCTCGACGGCGCGCACGGCGAAGGATCCTGACTCGCATGTCCTCCACGAAATACGACCTGGTGTCGATCCGCAGCGACGGCGGCGTCGAGCGCAAGATGGGCCCGCACGAGTTCGCCGCGCTCCCGATCAACGAGCGCGTCAGCGCCGTGCTCCAGAAGCGCCTCAAATTCTACTTGCGAGGCGTCGAGGTGCCGGAGCGCGAGGCGCTGAAGCCGGACTGAGTGTCCTGGTCGGGGATCTCCACGAGCCCCTGGTCAAGGTTCACGGGTCAGTCATTGTCTTGTCGCGGACGCTCGCCCCGCCCATCGGGTTTTCCTTGCTTACCTGTCGCTTGCGGCGAGATGATCCGGTTCCTTCGGATCGACAGGGGTACGGATGAAACCGCGTGTTCTCAAGCACCTGCTCCTCGCCGTGGCCGGCCTCGCCATCGGCATCGCCTGCGCCGCCAAATTTCGCCTGACTCCGCAGCAGCTGGCCGAGATCGCCGACATCGCCAATCAGCCGCTGACGTGTGAGTCGCTTGAGGAGTGCGAGGCGGTGTGGGCGAAGGTGGCCTCGGAGATCTCGAAGCAGTGTGGCTTCAAGATCCAAACTTCCACGCCCAATCTCATCGAGACGGATGAGCCTGTGAGCAAGGAATATGGGCCCGTGGCGTGCAAGGC
>DATKAO010000150.1 GCA_035498015.1 Myxococcota bacterium | reverse complement strand
CGCAGCTCGGTGTAGTGGCCCTTCTCGGGCTCGTCGTAGTAGACGAAGAGCAGCGGCGCGAGGTGCGCCTTCTCGATCCACAGCTCGAGCTTGGCGAACACGACCGGGGCCTCCGGCTTGGGCAGGAGCTCGAGGTGATAGGTGGCCACGCCGTCGAGCGTGTCCTCGCCGATCAGCCGCGGCACGTAGTCCTTCGAGAGCGACGACTCGCGCGCCAGGTCGTCGTTGGTGAAGTCACTCCCCATCCACGACTGCAGCATCATCGACGGCGGCACGCGCATCGCCCGCTCCACGCGCGGCAGCCAGGTCCAGAACGCGTCCTTGTCGCGCAGGAAGGCGGTGCCCTTGTCCTTCGCGGGCTCGAGCACGCGCGTGAAGCTGCGGTCGTGCGCGCGGTCGTCCCAGCTGCGCACCACCAGCTCGCGGCTCCAGCGCGGCGTGGTGATGGTCATGCGCATCTTCATCTCGGCGGTCTTGCCGCGCAGCGCATCCTCGGCGTGCTTCACGATCTCGTCGGCGGTCTGGGCGCGTGCAGCGCTCGCGAAGAGCAGGAGCAGTGCGAGACACCAGCGGGTCATGCTTCGAGTCCCTTCGCGAAGATCTCCTCGAGCGCGCGGTACACCGAGGCGAGCGGGAGATCGGGGCGGGTGAGTCGCATCAGGGTGAGACCGGCGATCGCGGCGCCGATCGCGAGCGTCACGTCCTCGGGCGCGAGCGGCCGCAGGCTGCCGTCGGCCATGCCCTTGGCCAGCTGGCGCTCGACCACGCCGTTCCAGCGCTCGACCTTCTGCTCGGAGCGCACGCGCACGCCCTCGTCCATGCCGGTCGCCAGCAAGTGCGAAAGCGAGAGCTTCACCAGCGGGAGCTCGCGGTCCACATACTCAGGAGTCCGGGTCAGGAGCTCGTGCAGCGCGGCGCGCCAGTCGGGCGCCGCGTTCACCGCGCGCGCGAGCTCGAGGTCGTGCACCAGCGCGCGGTCCATCAACGCGAGAAACAGCTCGCGCTTGCCCTCGAAGTGCCAGTAGATCGCGCCCTTCGAGAGCTTCGCGCGTTCGGCGATCGCGTCGATCGGGGTCTGGTGGTAGCCGCGCTCGGTGAAGCAGGCGAGCGCCGCGTCGAGGATCTCGCTCCGGCTCACCTCGGGCTGTCGCTGTCGCCGCGGCGCGCGCTGGGTCAACTCTGCTCCTACCGACCGACTAGTCGGTACGTTACTCCGACCCGCGTGGGGTAGCAAGCGTGCGCGCGCATCTCCCGAAAATCGCAGGCGATTTTGCGCGGCGAAGGGGCCCTCGATAGGATCTCGCGATGCCCGCGCCCAAGGCAAAGCCCTACCCCGACGTCGAAGCCGACCCCAGCTTCCCGGCGATCGAGGAGCGCGTTCTCGGCTACTGGCGCGCGAACCACGTCTTCGAGAAGTCCGTCGAGCAGCGGCCCGCGGGCGCGAAGGGCGCGAACGAGTACGTCTTCTACGACGGCCCGCCCTTCGCGAACGGCCTGCCCCACTACGGGCACCTGCTGACGGGCTACGTGAAGGACATCGTCCCGCGTTACCAGACGCTGCGCGGGCGCCGGGTCGAGCGGCGCTTCGGCTGGGACTGCCACGGCCTTCCCGCGGAGATGGAGGCCGAGAAGGAGCTCGGTGTCGCCGGCCACAAGGCGATCAGCGAGTACGGGATCGCGCGCTTCAACGATTACTGCCGCACCTCGGTGTTGCGCTACACCGAAGCGTGGCAGGAGACGGTGACCCGCCAGGCGCGCTGGGTCGACTTCAAGCACGACTACAAGACCATGGACCTCTCCTACATGGAGAGCGTCATGTGGGCGTTCAAGCAGCTCTGGGACAAGGGGCTCCTGTACGAGGGCTACCGCGTGATGCCCTACTCGTGGGCCGCGCAGACGCCCGTCTCGAACTTCGAGACGCGTCTCGACAACTCCTACCGCGAGCGGCAGGACCCGGCGATCACGGTGCGCTTCGCGCTCGAGGGCGGGCCGGAGCTCTGGGTCTGGACGACGACGCCGTGGACCCTGCCCTCGAATCTGGCGCTCGCGGTCGGCCCGGCGATCGAGTACGCGCTGTTCGAGAAGGACGGGAAGCGATTCGCGCTCGGCGCGGCCACCGTCGAGAAGTACGCGGCCGAGCTCGAGGGCGCGCGCCGGGTCGGCTCGCTGCGCGGCGCCGAGCTGGTCGGCAAGAGGTACGCCCCGATCTACCCGTTCTTCGCGAAGACGCCGAACGCGTTCGTCGTGCTCGGCGCGGACTTCGTCGACACCGCCGAAGGCACGGGCGTGGTGCACATCGCGCCGGGCTTCGGCGAGGACGACATGGCCGCGTGTCAGGCCGCCGGCATCCCGGTGGTCGTTCCCGTCGACGAGGCCGGCAAGTTCACCGCCGAGGTCCCGCCCTGGCAGGGCCAGCTCGTCTTCGACGCGAACCCGCAGATCATCCGAGAGCTGAAGGAGCGCGGCCGGATCGTCCGCCACGAGACGATCGTCCACAACTACCCGCATTGCTGGCGCACCGACCAGCCGCTGATCTACCGCGCGATGAGCTCGTGGTACGTGAAGGTCACCGCGATCCGCGACCGGCTCGTCGAGTGCAACCGCTCCATCAACTGGGTCCCCGAGCACGTCCGCGACGGCTTGTTCGGCAAGTGGCTCGAGGGCGCGCGCGACTGGTCGATCAGCCGCAACCGCTTCTGGGGCTCGCCCTTGCCGGTCTGGATCTCGGACGATCCGCGCTTCCCGCGCGTCGACGTGTACGGCTCGCTCGACGAGCTGGAGCGCGACTTCGGCGTGCGCCCGCACGACCTGCACCGGCCCGCGATCGACGAGCTCACCCGTCCGAACCCCGACGACCCCAGCGGCAAGGCGACGATGCGCCGCATCGCCGACGTGCTCGACTGCTGGTTCGAGTCGGGCTCGATGCCGTTCGCGCAGGTGCACTACCCGTTCGAGAACCGCGAGTGGTTCGA
>DATKAO010000149.1 GCA_035498015.1 Myxococcota bacterium | reverse complement strand
CCCGGGAAGCCGATCCCGTGCGCCGCCAAGCCGAGTCTCTCGGCGACCGAGATCCAGACGATCGCCAAGGTGATCGGAATGCCGGTGCGCCGTTCGAGCACGTCGTTCAGGAAGCTGTTGCGCGCGTCGTAGTAGTCGGCGCGGTTGCCGGAGAAGCCCGACTCGCGGTACAGGAAGTCGTTCAGACGCTCCACCCGCTCCAGCGCGTCCGCGCCGCGAGTCACTCGCGACATGGCCGCGGCCGCGAGCGCGTCGAGCTTCGCGAGCTGTGCCGCGACGTCGAGCTCCGGGTACTCCTCGGCGGCGATCCAGAGCGCGGCCTCGGCCAGGTCGATGCGCGGATCGTCGAGCGCCGCGATCCGCTCGAACTGGACGCGCGCGGGTGACTCGAGCACGCGGTGGGCGGGGGCGCGGGCCTCAGCCCTTCCCCGCCACCTCCGTCTCGAGGTAGCGCACGATGTCGGCGGACTCGTGCATCCAGCGCGGCTTGGCCGAGCCCTCGATGCGCAGGCAGGGCACGGTCTGGCGGCCGGTGGCGGCGACGAGCTCCTCGCGGTACTTGGCCTCTTTGTGGATGTCGCGCAGCTCGATCTCGAGCGACAGCCGCGCCATGGCCGAGCGCACCCGATCGCAGTAGGGGCAGCCGTCGAAGTGATACAGCGACAGACCGGGAACCTTCATCTTCTCCTCGCGCGGGAGGGCGCGTCGGAGCTTACTTCACGCCGAGCGAGTAAGGTACCCGTCGCGATGCGACGCCTCGCGCTCCTGCTCGCCGCGTTCCTGCTGGCCTGCGCCCCGTTCGCGCCGGCTCCGCCGCCACAGGCCCCGCCCGAGGCGGCGCCCGCGGGCCCGGCCGAGCCGCCGCCGCCGCGCATGCTCCAGGAGGCCGAGCTCGCCGGCGCGCTGCCCGCGCGCGCGGATCTCGCGCCCTGCGGCGAGCGCCTGTGCTGGCGCGCGAGCAGCGGGCCCCAGTACCCGATCCTGCGCGCGCGCGAGCGCGATTGGCTCGAGCTCCAGACCGAGCTCGGGCCGCTGCGCTCGAGCTGGGGGCTGCTCGCGCCCTCGAACTCGGACCCGCTTCGCGACCTGCCGCAGATGCTCGCGAACGCCAAGGCGGCGGGCCTGCACGGCGAGGACCTGGTGTTCTACGAGGAGGAGCTCTCGGGCGGCTACCTCGTGGGCCCGCACCTGTACGTGATTCGCGAGGGCGTGCTGCGCGAGATCGGCCGCGCCGAGCTCGCCGCCAAGAGCCGCAGGGAGCACGCCCGGGCGCGCGAGCGGGTCGAGCACGCGGTCGCGGCGCTGGTCGAGTCACTGCCGCGCGCGAAGCTGCAGCCCGAGAGCCGCCCCGCGATTGCGGCCATCCTGGCGCAGATCCCGCTCGAGGACTCGCAGACCAGCTTCGACTACGTGCCGCCGAGCTTCGCGCGGCGCCTGGTGCGCTTCGGCTGGCTGGCCGCGCTGGGCGCGCCGCAGACACTCTGCGACGAGCTGCGCCGAGCGGTGCTCGAGGCCGAGAAGCTGCGGCCCGTCGCGCGCTACACCGGTCGTGACTCGACCTTCGAGCTGGTCGAGGATGCCTACGGCGCGCGCGTCTGGACGCTTGCGACCCCGCGCCGCGTCGGTTACTCGCGAGTCGCGGCGCCGCCCGCCTACTACACCAACGGCAAGAGCACGCGGCTCGTGGTCCACCTGCCGGTCGGCGCGGACCCCGTGCGCGACGCCGCGCGCTACCAATCCGCCGAGCTCTACGCCGGCGCGGACCGGCTCGCGGCCTGGGATCCCGAGCACGGCCTCGCCGCCGACGACGACATCTGGCGCTCCGCCTTCCCGACCAAGGGCGAGGGCGTGGAGTGGGCGGCGCTGCCGGACGCGCTGCCGCCGCACGTGCTGGTGACCGAGCCGGACGGCGACGTGCTCGCGCTGGCGACACGCTTCGGTGTCGTGCACCCGGCGCGCAGCGGCGGCACCGCCGACGACGAGAAGTTCTACGCCGAGGCGGCGCAGGCGCTCCCGGACGCCGCGCACCTCGACCTGATCGGCGAGTATCTCCTGGTCTACGCCTTCGACAGCCCCGACCCGCGCAACCCCGCGCTGCTCGGCACGCGCATGGTGAGCGGCGACATCCACCAGACCGCGTCGGAGACGCTCGCGACCACCACCGGCGGCCTGATGCGCGGCGACTGCGACGACCTGTCCGAGCTCGACCAGGAGATCGCCGGGCGCCAGGGCCGCAACGCGCAGATGATCGGGCTGCCGGCGCACGCGGCGCTCGCCTGGGCCGACAAGCAGCCCGACGGGAGCTGGCTCACCTACATCCTGCAGACGGGCCAGCCGCTGGCGTTCCCGGGCGCGACCCTGCCCGACAGCCTCGAGCTCACCTACAAGAGCTTCGGCTCGAGCGAGCTCTTCGACCGCACCAAGCTCGAGATCCTGCTGCGCTTCTCGGGCGAGAACACGCGCTCGAGCTGGTATCTCTCGTGGCGCGTCTTCGCCGACCCGGAGTACGCGCGCACCATGATCGACGTGCAGCGCGACTGGCACTTCCAGACCTACCAGCGCGCGATCGTGAAGATGACCGACCGCATCGCGTCGGGTGACCAGGACCCCGCGAACTACACCGAGCTCGCCGGGCTGTACCACTACACCGGTCAGTACCAGCTCGCCGCCGACGCGCTGGTCGAAGCGGTCGCGCGCAGCGACCCGGGCCAGACGCGCGTCTCGATGGAGATCGACCGCGTGGTGGCGCTGGCCAGCGCGGGCAAGAAGGACGAGGCGCGCGCGCTGGCGCGCGAGCTGCGCGAGCACGAGATTCCAGAGCTCGAGGACAAGATGGGCCTGCGGCTGGCCGAGGCGAAGCTCTCGCTGGCCGACTCGGTGATGGTCGAGAACTGCGACCCCGCGCTCGCGCTCGAGATCCTCGCCAACGACGTGACTCCCGAGACCGTCTCCGCCATCGACACGCTGGTCGAGTCACTCAAGAAGAAAGACATCGACATGGAGAGCTGGCGCCTGCAGACCGAGCCGGTCCGCGACCGCGTGCGCTGGTACGTGTCTTCGAGCATCGCGCTGTTGTTCGCGACCCGCGAAGGCGAGCTGGCCGACTCCGCGGCGCGCGCGGTGCTGACCGGCACCTCGCTGCGCTGGCTGAACGAGCTCGGCTTCCGCGAGCTCGATCCGGCGGAGAGCCCGCTCTCGCGCTACGCCGTGCTGGGGCGGCTGCTCGAGGCCACCTCGGACCCGAACGAGGTGCTGGCCAGGATCGAGGCTGCGCCGCTGCCCGACCCGCCCGTGATCGACCACACCCAGCGCGGCAGCGGCCCGGAGCAGCTGGCGCGCGACTTCTCGTTCATCCGCATCTCGCCGGCGTTCTGGTCGAGCGAGATCGCGGCCCTGTTCGCCAAGGAGAAGAAGTCGCTCGACCCGGCGCGCGTGGCCTATCTCGCCCAGCGCGCCGTAAAGGCGCGCGACGAAGCCGACTCACTGGGCCTGGACCACCGCAGCTTCGAGCACGAGCTGCGCGAGATCCGGCTCGTGACCGCGCTGGTCGAGGGCGACGAGCCGAAGCTGCGCGCCGAGCTGCGCGACATCAAGCAGGAGAACGACCGGCGCATCCGCATGAACGCCGCCAGCTGGATCGCCACCGTGGCGCGCTTCCAGACCGTGCCGCGCTTCGCGCGCATCGTGGAGATCTGGCGCGAGGAGGTGGACTACAAGCCGATGTGGTTCTGGATCGCCTGGAACGCGGCGCTCGCCGGCGCGACCGACCACGCGCTCCTGGTGGCGCGCACCGCGGCGCGCGAGAACCGCGACGACCGCGCGTTCGTCGAGGAGTACCAGTTCATGCAGCGGCGCTTCACCGGCCCGCAAGCTGGCGGTACGCCGCAGCCTGCATCAGCGAAGCCACGAACGCCGCCGGAATCACTCCGACGATCAGGAACAGGAAGCCCAGCATCGTGGTCAGTCCCGACACCAGCCCGAGCAGGAAACACAGTCCGAGCTGGTTGGCCGTGGCGTCCCAGCTCGCCCGCACCGCCTCCGACGGAGTGAGTCGCTGGTCCACCAGGAAGTACCAGACGAACGACAGCCGCGGCATCACGCCGATCGACCAGCCCATGCTGGCGACCGTGCCCAGCACCATGAGCGGCATGGAGTGCACGACCTGCCCCAGGTGCGAGACCGACTGGCCCGCGAGCATGATCACCAGCATCAGCCCCGACAGATTCAGCATGCCCGACAGATTTTCGCGGTAGCTCTCGAAGCCCGAGAACAGGTCCCGGACCTCGCCCTCGCCGTCGAGCACGTTCAAGAGGAGCCGCCACCAGCCCCACCACAGCACCGGCCAGACGACCACGACGCCGATCAGCGTGCAGGCCGAGAGCAGCGCCACCAGGCCGCTCACGATGCTCGCGCCCAGCAACAGCCCCAGGTTCGGCCAGACGGCGCCCCAGGCCTGCCGGAAGGCCTCCCCGATATCGATCAGGCCCCCTCCGCCCGAGCGCAGCGCGGGCTCGGCCAGCGCGGCCATCGGGGGCGCATAGCGTTGGTCGGACATGCCCACTTATCGACCCCCGCGCGGCGGGGCTCGAGGCCCACGGACGGTTGACCCCAGCCAGCGCGCGTGGGAGCTTTCTCGCCATGGATCCCGCGAAGCCGAGCTTGCAGGCGCTCGCCGAGCTCGAGGGAGTGATTCTCGAGCTCGAGCGGGCGCGCGCCGCCCTGCCGCAGGCGATCGAGAGGGCCGAGGCGCGCAGCAGCGCCGCCAAGGACGAAGCCGCCCGCCTGCGCGGCGAGCTCGACGGGGTCGAGAAGCTGCGCCGCACGCGCGAGGCCGAGGCCCAGGACGTGTCCGCCAAGCGCGACAAGCTCCATGCCCAGTCGGCCGTCGTGAAGACCAACAAGGAGTACACGGCGCTGCTGCACGAGATCGACGCGCACCAGAAGCGCATCGCCGAGATCGAGGACGAGATACTGGTCGCGATGGAGCGCGCCGAGACACTCGGCGACGACGCGCGCCGCGCCGACGCGAGCGCGCGCCAGGTGTCGCAGGAGGTCGCCAAGGAGACCGACGAGCTGCGCGCGCGCCTGGCCGAGGTCGAAGAGCGCCACGCGGCCACGGTCGAGGAGCGCAGCAAGCTCCTGGTCGCGTTCGGCGGCCAGGTGCAGGCGCTGTATACTCGGGCGGTGAAGGCGCGCGGCTACGGCATCGCGCGCATCGAGCAGGCGACCTGCTCGGGCTGCCATCGGTCGGTCCCGCCCGAGATGCAGAACCGCGTGACGGCAGGTGAAGTGCACATCTGCGTGAGCTGCCAGCGCATCTTCGTGCCGGGCGCCGCGCGCTCCTGAACCGCACTTGCCGGACTCTGCCGCGCGCGCCGCAATCGTAGAATTTTCGCTTATTTTCCGATGAGTTAGCGGGTTCTCTCGACGGGGACCCGCGCAGCATTCGCCGGGTGCGGTTTGCTAGAATCGCGCCCCGGTCCTGGGGGCACACATGCTCGATCGAGATCGCTACTGGGATTGCCTGGACCAGGCGATGGAAGCGTCCTCCAACGGCCAGACGGACGAAGCGCTCGCTTGGCTGGAGGAAGCTCTGCGCGCGAACCCGACCGGCGCCGAGGCCCACAACAGCCGCGGCGAGATACTCTGGGACAACGCGCGCGCCGAGGAGGCGCTCGAGGAGTTCGAGCGCGCGATCGAGGCCGACGGCGAGTATCAGCCCGCGCACCTGAACCGCGTCGAGATCCTGATCGAGGAGTTCCAGGAGCACGAGGAAGCGCTCGACCTGTCCGACGAGCTTTTGCAGGGCTCGCTCGAGAAGCCGATCGAGGCCGAGGTCTACTATCTCAAGGCCAAGGCGCTGTTCTATCTCGACGACCTCGAGGGGGCGCTGTTCCTGCTGCGCCGCGCGATCAAGATCCAGGGCGAGGTCGGCATCTACCGCGGCTTCGAGGGCCAGGTGCTGTTCGAGCTGGGCAACTACGACGAGGCCCGGCGCTCGCTCGAGCGCGGGCTCGCGCTCGAGCCCGAGTGCGCACACAGCACCTATCACATGGCGCTGGTCATGGAGCACACGGGTCAGCTCGAGAACGCCGAGCGCTCCTTCGCCAAGGCGGCGCGGCTGGCGCCCGAGCTGTACCCGCTGCCGACCCGCATCGACGATGCGGAGTTCGAGGCCGCCGCCGACCAGGCGCTGCGCAGCCTGCCTGAGCCCATCCGCAAGTACACCGAGAACTGCCCGGTGATCGTCGAGGACCTGCCGAGCGAGGAGCTCGTGCGCCAGGAGTTCGTCTCGCCGCAGGTGCTCGGGCTGTTCTCGGGCGTGGCGGCGACCGAGCCGGGCGCGAGCCCGACGCTGGGCACGCTGCAGCGCACCGACACCGACAAGATCCTCTTGTTCAAGCGCAACCTCGAGAAGATCGCGATGAACCGCGCGGAGCTCGTGGAGCAGATCCAGATCACGGTGAAGCACGAGATCGGCCACTACCTCGGCATGGACGAGGAAGAGGTCGAACGCCTCGGCCTTGGCTGAGCGCAGCGCGTCGCTCGCCCACCGCCTGCGCGCCATCCGCGACGTCGCCGAGGTCCTCGACCGGCGCGCTGAGCTGTTCTCCTACGAGTCCGACGGACTCACCCTGGAGCGCGGCGCGCCGCTGTGCGTGGTCTTTCCGACCACCAGCGAGTCACTCGCGGCGGTGGTGCGAGCGTGCAACCAGGCGGGCGTGGCCTACGTGCCGCGCGGGGCGGGCACCGGTCTCTCGGGCGGGGCCACGCCGGTGACCGGGGGCGTGGTGATCGAGTGCTCGCGCATGAACCGCATCCTCGAGATCGACGCCACCAACCGCACCGCCACCGTGCAGCCCGGGATCGTGAACGAGCACCTGTCGGCGGCGGTGCGGCCGCTGGGCCTGTTCTACGCGCCGGACCCGTCGAGTCAGTCCGCCTGCACGATCGGCGGCAACGTGGCCGAGAACAGCGGCGGGCCGCACACCTTGAAGTACGGCACCACGAGCCCGCACGTGCTGGCGCTCGAGGTGGTGCTGCCCGACGGCGAGATCGCACAGCTCGGCCGGCGCGACGGCCACGCGCACGGCTTCGACCTGCGCGGCGTGTTCGTGGGCTCGGAGGGGACGCTCGGCATCGCGAGCGCAGTCACCGTGCGGCTGATGCCGCAGCCCGAGTGCGTGCGCACGCTCCTGGCGAGCTTCGAGAGTCTCTCGGCCGCGTGTGAGTCGGTCTCGGCGGTGATCGCGCGCGGCATCGTGCCCGCGGCGCTCGAGCTGATCGACGACCGCACGATCGCCGCGGTCGAGGCCTCGGTGTTCGCGGCGGGCTACCCCCGGGACGCGCGCGCGGTGCTCCTGGTCGAGCTCGACGGCGCGCGGGCGCCGGTCGAGGCCGAGCGCGCGGAGATCGAGTCGCTGTGCCGGGGCCGGGGCGCGCTCGAGGTGCGGGTGGCGCGCGACGAGGCCGAGCGGCTGGCGCTGTGGCGCGGCCGCAAGGGCGCGTTCGGCGCCATGGGGCGGCTCGCGCCCGACCTGTACGTGCACGACGCGGTGGTGCCGCGCACCAAGCTCCCGGAGGTGGTCGAGGCCATCAACCGCGCCGCCGAGGCGCGTGGCATCCAGATCGCGAACATCCTGCACGCGGGCGACGGCAACCTGCACCCGAACATCACCTTCGACCGGCGCGACCCGGAGCAGCTGCGCACGATCAAGGAGGTCGGCGCCGAGATCCTGCGCATCTGCGTGGCGGCGGGCGGCATGCTCTCGGGCGAGCACGGCATCGGGCTCGAGAAACTCCAGCACATGTGTCTGGTGTTCTCCGAGGCCGACCTCGAGCCCATGCGCTGGGTCCACGACGTGTTCGACCCCGAGGACCGCTGCAACCCGGGCAAGCAGATCCCCGCGCCGCGCGCCTGCACCGAGAGCAATCCCCGACACCGGGGTTATGGGCAGGTAAGCTTCTAGCGCATGGGCGACCCCTTCGAGGCGATCGTCGGCGCGGGTCACGTCTCGCGCGCCGAGCAGGAGACCGTCTGCGGCGCGCGCGTCGCGGCGGTCGTGCGCCCGGGGAGCGCGGACGAGGTGGCCGCGTGTCTGCGCGCGGCGAGTGAGTCGGCCATCGCGCTCTTGCCCGTGGGCGGCGGCACGGGGCTCGGGCTCGGAAACCCGCTCGACGCGGCGAGCTGCGTGCGGCTCGAGCTGGGGCGGCTGTGCGCGCCGGCGCAGCTCGACCCGGACGAGGGCGTGGGCGAGGTCGAGGCCGGAGTGACTCTCGAGGCGCTGGCTCGCGCCGCGGCGGCGTCGGGCAAGAGCGTGCCCTTCGACCCGCTTCGCGCCGGCGCGACCGTGGGCGGGACGATCGCGGTGGACCCGCTGACTCCGGACGCGCCGGAGCGCCGGCTGCGCGGCGACCTCCTGGGTCTCGAGCTGGCGTTGCCCAACGGCGAGCTCACGCGCTGCGGCGGGCGCGTGGTGAAGAACGTGACCGGCTTCGACCTGGTGCGGCTCTACTGCGGCTCGTTCGGGAGCCTGGGCGTGGTGACTCGCGCCGTGCTGCGGCTGCGCGCGGCGCCCGAGCGCACGGCAGTGACTCGCGCGCGCTTCCCGAGCCTGGAGGCGGCGCTGGCAGCCGCGGCCGAGGCGGTGGCGCCGGAGAGCCCGCTCGCAGCCGCGGTGCGCCCGGTGGCCGGCGGCGCGGAGCTGTGGCTGCGGGCGGCCGGCAGCGCGGCCGAGGTCGAGGCGGAGCTTGCGCACGCGCCCGGTGACTCCGTCGAGCCCGCGGCCTGGTCGGCCGTGCGCGACGAGCTCGCGCAGCCGCCCGCGCCGGCCGGCGCGCGCGTGCAGCTCGGCGCGCGGCCGAGCGATCTCCCGGTGCTGGTGCGCGGCCTGTGCGCGGCGGCCGGTGACTCGTCGTTGCGGCTGGCGCTGCCGCGCGCCGGGATCGCGCTCGGCCGGGTGCCGCTCGCGCGCGTGCCCGCGCTCGTGGAGCTCGCGGCCCGCGCGGGCGCGGCGCTCCTGATCGAGCGCACGCCGGGCGCCGCGCTCGCCTGCGACGCCTTCGGGCCGCCGCCCCCGGCGCTCGCGCTCATGCGCGCGCTGAAGGCGCGCTTCGACCCGGCGCGCGTGCTCTCGCCCGGGCGCTTCGTGGCGGGCATCTGAGATGGCCGACGCGCCCCGCCACCTCGACTACGCCGCCACGCTCGACTGCGTGCACTGCGGCCTGTGTCTCCCGCACTGCCCGACCTACCAGGAGACCGGACGCGAGAGCAGCTCGCCGCGCGGGCGCATCTACCTGATGCGCGGCGTCGCGGAGGACCGCATCCCGCTCGACGAGCTGGTGGTGGGCGAGATGAGCTTCTGTCTCGCGTGCCGGGCGTGTGAGTCGGCCTGCCCGGCCGGCGTGCGCTACGGGCACCTGGTGGAGAGCATGCGCGCCGAGATCGACGCGCGCGGCGCGCGCAGCCGAGTCACTCGCGCGTTCGAGCGGCTCGCGCTGCGCGGAGTGATCGCGCGCCCGGACCGGCTGGCGCGCCTGTTCGCGCTGCTGCGCGCCTACCAGCGCAGCGGCTTGCAGCGCGCGCTGCGCGCCACGCGCGCGCTCGCCCTGGTGCCGCCGCTCGCGCGCATGGAGCGCATGCTGCCCGAGCTGGCCGACCCTTACCGGCCCCCGCTGGTCGTGCCCGCCGACGGCCAGCGCCGCGGGCGCGTGGCGTTCTTCGCGGGCTGCGTCATGCCCGAGATCTTCGGCGCCGCGAACGCCGCCACGGTCTCGGTGCTGGCGCGCAACGGCTTCGAGGTCGAGATCCCCGGCGGCCAGGTCTGCTGCGGCGCGCTGCACGCGCACGCCGGAGACCCCGCCACGGCCACGGAGCTGCACGCCAAGAACCGCGCGGCCTTCCGGCTCGACTCGGTCTCCGCCGTGATCGTGAACTCGGCCGGCTGCGGCGCCGCGCTCAAGGACCGGGGCGACGACTTCGCGCGCAAGGTGCGCGACGCGACCGAGTTTCTGGCCGAGGTCGGCCTGCGCGCGAAGCCGCGCCCGCTGCGGCTGCGCGTGGCCTACGACGACCCGTGTCACCTGCTGCACGGCCAGCGCGTCGCCGCCGCCCCGCGCGCGCTCTTGGGCGCCATTCCCGAGCTCGAGCTGTTCGATCTGCCGGGCTGCCGTGACTGCTGCGGCGCGGCCGGCATCTACAACCTGACTCAGCCCGAGATGGCGGCGAAGCTGCTCGCGCGCAAGGTCCAGGCGATCGTCGACACGGCGCCCGAGGTCGTGACGACCGGGAATCCCGGGTGTCTGTTGCAGATCGGCGGAGGCGTGCGCGCCGCCGGGCTCGAGGTCGAAGTGATCCACCCGCTCGAGCTGCTCGCTCGCGCCTACGGCCCCTAGTCACTCGTACAGCATGGCGTCCGGGGTCGACTCCGGCAGCCGGATGCGCGGGAACGCCGCCAGCCCCAGCGTGCTGATGTCTCCGCGCAGCACCAGGTCGACGGGCAGGATGCTCTCGCGCGAGCGCACCCAGCCGTGTTTCTCGTGCGTGCTCTCGAACACGGCGTCGGAGCGCGCCTCGGGCCGGGGGTCCGTGCTCTCGACCAGGCCCAGGCGCGAGCTCGAGAAGTACGCGTCGCGCGCCGAGTCGGCCACGGCCCGCTCGCGGTCGTCGGTGGCGAGCGAGGAGCGGCTCACTTCCTCGAGGCGCGCCACGAAGCGCGCGAAGTCGTCGGGCGGGACCTCGCTGGTGACCGGATCGCGGCCCTCGAGCGCGATCTCGAGCACGTTCCTGCCCAAGAGAGTGACTCCCGTATCCGCGATCTCGCCGTTCCCGCGCCGGCCGTCGAGCAGCTCGGAGCGGATGCCGAGCGCGCCCGGCGCCCAGAGCGGCGGGTGCTCGAGCAGGAACTCCTTGGTGAGCCGGATGCGCTGCGGCGAGGCGCTCCGCCGCGCCTCGAGGAACTTCTTCCTGGCGTCCGCGGCCGCCGGCGTGTCCGGGAACTCGCGCAGCACCGTGCTGAGATAGGCGACCTTCAGGTCCAGGCGCGGCTGCTTGTCGGCGGCGGCCACGATCTGCGCCGCGGCGTCCTTGCGGTACTTCGCGATCTCCTTGGGGTCGGGCTCGCGGCGCGCCTCGGCGTGGCGCAGGGCCGCGTTCGGCTGGCCCTTGTCGGCATACAGGGCTTCGAGCGTGGCGTGGACCTCGTCGGCGTGCGCGCCGTCGGGGTGACTCGCCACGTAGCGCTCACCGGCCTGCAGCACGCCGGCTCCGAAGTGACCGCGCGCCATCGGGTACTGCAGCACGCGCAGCGGGAAGAGCGCGATCGTCATGGCCATCGAGGGCAGATCGACCAGATACTCGAGCGGGCGCCACAGGTCGCGCTTGCTGGCTCCGTTGGTGAACTGGCCCAGGGCGATCCAGGCCAGGCGCCCGCGGTCGTCGGCCGCCTCGGCCGCGCGGTACGCGGGCCAGGCGTTGCGGATCGGGTCGGCGAGCAGCGCACCCGCCTGGCGCGAGGCGGTGTCGGGCGCGCCCGCGGGCCGGGGCACGCGCGCCAATGACTCGGCGAAGCCGTCCTCGTCGCCGCGCGCGAGCGGCTCGAAGCTCGAGGCCAGCCGCACCACGGGCGCGAGCTCGGGCGGCGGAGCCGTTGCCTCGAGCTCGTCCGCGCGCGCCGCGACCTCGGCGTAGGGCGCGGCCGCGGCGGCACGCGCCAGGCGCTGCCAGGCCACGCGCTGTGACTCGCTCAGTGACTCGCTCTCGAAGGCGCGCACCTCGAGGCTGCGCCGGGCACGCGCCTCGCGTTCGCGCAGGATCGCGTCGGCGCGGGCGGCGAGCTCGGCCGCGCGCGCGTCGTCCGGGAGCTGGCTCTGCGCGCGGTGCGCCAGCACCGCGACGGCCCGCCACTCGCCGTGCTCGGCGGCCGCTTCGGCGGCGCGCAGGTTGTTCTTCACGCGCTCGCGCGCGAGCTGGTCGCGCAAGCCGTCGGCGCGGCGCGCGATCTCGGGCGCGCGCGGATCGTCGGGATGCCGCTCGAGCCACTCGTCCCAGGTGTGCAGCGCCTGGCGCTCGCGCGAGCTGGCGATCGGGAACTGGTGCGCGGTCAGCAGCGTGGAGAGCGCGCTGCGCGAGGCCGCGATCGGGTTCATCGCGCCGCTGATCGCCATGGTCGAGAGCGGCTCGACGATGCGGTTGAACAGCGCGCCGAGCTTCCAGCGCGTCTCCTCGGACAGGCGCGCGTCGGCGACCACGAGCGGCGCGGAGTCACGCGCCAGCTCGAGCCGGCGGCGCAGCGCGGGATCGAGGTCGTCGCGCCGCAGCAGCTCGCGCGCGCGGTCCGGGAACGCGTCGCTCCCGCCCGCGGCCGCGAACAGCTCGGCCGCGTTGTCGCACAGCCCCGAGGGCAGCTCTCCGCGCGCGGCGCGCGCCTGCTCCTCGTGCTCGAGCGCCGTGCGCGCCGCCTCGGCCTCGTGGCGCCGGCCGACCAGCACAGCCGCGGCCAGGTGCGAGGCGATCCGCTCCGAGGTGTCGGGCAGCGGCTCGCGCGCCGCGTGCGCGGCCTGGAGCGGCCGCCACTCGGCGGGCTGCGGCCCGTGCTCGAACGAGCACGCCGCGAGCAGGAACGCGCTACACAGAATGGTGACGCGGCTAGTGAGGCAGCTTGTCTTCATGGACCTGCAGCGTGTAGCTCAGATACGCCTCGAGCTTGTGCGCGGCCTCGAGTTTCTCGACCGTGCCATCCTGCTCCGACACCACCTCGTACACGCGCGTGGCGCCGTGCGCGTACTCGTCGAACGTGGCCGGGTCGAAGCCGAGCGAGGGCGGCGGGTTGCGGCGCGCGTAGCGGCGCGACAGCTCCGCGTACAGGTCGGCGAGCGCGAGCAGGTGGCGGTTCTTGTTCTTGCTGTCGCGGTGCAGCTCCACGACCTGCTGCGCGCGCTGCAGCGCCGTGGGCTCGAGGCTCGGGTCACTCTCGGACTGCGCCGCGAAGTACGCCGCCTCGGCCACGTCGCCGCGCTCGATCTCCTCCGACACCACGTAGCGCCAGTGAGTCTCCGCGACGTCCTTGCCCAGCGCCTCGAGCTGCGCGCGGCGCTCGGTCCAGCGGTCCGCCGCGGCCTGCGCGTCGGGCGGTGGCTTGGCGTCGGGCGTGCTGGCTGCGAGCAGCCGCTCGCACACGTCGCGGCCCGCGCGCGCGGGTTCCTTCAGCTCGGAGTCGAGGTCGGCCACGCGCGCGTAGTGCGCCTGCGCGAGCTGGTACTCGCCGATCCGCTCCAGCGCGCGCGCCTTCGCGAACCACAGCACGTCGGTCATGTAGCCCGTGGACATCTTCTCGGCGTGCGCGGTCTCGAGCGTCTCGAGTCTCTCGAACGAGGCGCGGAACACGTTCCGGCCCGAGATGTCGCGCGCGGGCGCGAAGCGGTAGGTGTCGTCGTCCACGTGCAGCCGCAGCACGGCCACCACCTCGAGCAGGTCCTGAGTCGGCTGGTCGGCCGGGTCTGACGGCGGCGCGCTCGCGCAGGCGCTGGCGAGCAGCGCGGCGGCCAGCACGCGCGGGACGCGCGCGCTCAAAGTCGTGCCGTGCGCCGCGCCGCCAGCAGGTTGAGCATCTTCTCGGTCGCGATCACCGCCGCGGCGAGCTGGTCCGAATCGACGCCCAGCGTGTGGAAGGGCTGCGCGCGCGGACTGAGCTGCCACGAGATCACGGTCTCGACCAGCGCCCCCGTCTTTCCGCCGGGGGGGATGCGCACCTTGTAGTCGACGAGCTGCGGGAGCCGCAGACCGAAGCCGCGCAGCGCCTTGGCGAGCGCCTTCATGAAAGCGTCGTAACCGCCGTCGCCGGTCGCGCGGGCCGACGCGGTCTTGCCGCGGTAGCGCACCGACACCGCCGCGGAGGGCAGGCCGTCGCTCTGCGAGTGCGACTCATAGCGTTCGATTCGGACGAGCTGCTCTCCCGGAGTCTTCAACACGTCGGCGATCAGCAGCGGCAGGTCCTCGGCGGTGACCGAGTGCTTCTTGTCCGCGAGCTCGACCACGCGCCGCAGCACCAGGTCGCGCTGCTCGGCGGGCAGCTTGATGCCGAGCGTGCGCAGGTTCTGCTCGATCGACGCCTTGCCCGACATCTTGCCCAGCGCGTAGCGCCGCCGCCGGCCGAAGCGCGCGGGCAGCAGCCGGTTCGCGTACAGGTCGGCCTTGGCGTCGCCGTCGGCGTGGATGCCCGCGGTCTGGGTGAACACGTCGCGGCCCACGACCGGCGCGTTGTCGGACACGGTCTTGCCCGAGAGCCGCGCCACCAGCTCCGAGATCGCGATCAGGTGACTCTCGTCGACCCCGGTGCGGAACGGAGTGAGATCGTGCAGCGAGGCCACGACTTCGGCGAGCTTCGTGTTGCCCGCGCGCTCGCCCATGCCGTTCACGCTGGTGTGGATGCCGCGCGCCCCCGCGCGCACCGCGGCCAGGCAGTTCGCGGTCGCGAGCCCGTAGTCACCGTGCGCGTGGAATTCGAAGTGCACCTCGGGCCAGGTGCGCGTCATGAGCTCGACGTAGCGCGCCGTGTCGTCGGGCGTGAAGGTGCCGAGCGTGTCGGGCAGATACACGCGGCGCACGCCCAGTCCGGCCAGGTTCTCGATGTGCCCGAACACGTAGTCGAAGCTGTCGCGCACGCCCTGCGACCAGTCCTCGAGATACACGTTCACGATCAGCTTGCGCCGGCGCGCGTAGCGCACGGTCTCGGCGATGTCCTTGAAGTGCAGCTCCGGCGTCTTGCGCAGCTGCAGCTCGCAGTGCTTGCGCGATCCCTTGGTGAGCAGGTTCATGGCCACGCCGCCGTGCTCGACGATCCAGTCGACCGAGCGCTTGCCGTCGGTGAGGCCGAAGATCTCGATCCGCTCCGAGTGACCCGCGCGGCGCGCCCACGAGGTGATGCGCTTCACCGCCTCGGCTTCGCCTTCGGACACGAACACCTGCCCGATCTCGAGCCGGTCGACGCGCACCTGCTCGAGCAGGAGCCGCGCGATCTGCAGCTTCTCGGACGGAGCGTAGGCCACGTTCGGCGTCTGCTCGCCGTCGCGCAACGTGGTGTCCATCACCTGGACCAGGGATCCGCGCGCCATGGGAGAAGGCTAGCCCGCTAACTCCCGAATGCGTACGGGCCGCCCTTCTCGAGCCCCCGTTTGTAGGCGGGGCGGGCGTGCACGCGCTCGAGGAAGCGCGCCAGGTTCGGGAACTTGTCCAGGCCGTGCAGCAGGCGGCAGACCTGGATCGGGAACGACAGGTTGATGTCGGCGGCGCTGAGCTCCTTGCCCACGAACCAGTCTTTCCCGGCCAGCTCCCGGTCGAGATATCCGAAGTGGTTCTCGATCTCGCTCGTGACTCGCGGCGCGAGCGGCGCGCCGGCGTCGCCGATGCGCGACAGGTAGAGCTTGAGCATGACCGGCAGCATGGCCGAGCCCTCGGCGTAGTGCATGAACTGCAGGTAGCGCGGCCAGTCGGGCGCGCTCTCCGCGGGCGCGAGCCGGCCCTTGCCGTGCCTGCGCACGATGTACTCGAGGATCGCCCCGGACTCGATCACCACGTTCGACCCGTCCTTGATCACCGGTGACTTGCCCAGCGGGTGGATGGCGCGCAGTGAGTCGGGCGCGAGGTTGGTCGTGGCGTCGCGCTGGTAGGGGACGATCGTGTAGGGCAGCTCGAGCTCCTCGAGCAGCCACAGCACGCGCTGCGAGCGCGAGTTGTTCAGGTGATGGACTTCGATCACGACAGCGCCTCGGGCTCGGCTTCCTTCTTGGCGCGCGCGTCGTGCGCCTTCTTGGCGTCGAACAGCGCCGGAATCACGCGGTCGAGGTCGTCCTGCGTCCACAGGTGGTCGCTCTTGAAGGCGCGGATCAGCGCGGGCTGCTGCATGATCGCCACCTGCCCGCGACTCACGTGGAGGATCTGCGCCGTGAGCTCCTGCGCCTGCGGCGAGGCCAGCCAGGTCACGACCGGCGCGATCTGCTGCGGGCCGACCAGCGGGTCTTCCAGGTTCGGCTTCACGCCGCGGCCTTCCATGAGCGGAATGGTCATGCGCGTGGCCGCGCCCGGCGAGATGGTGTTCACCGTGCAGCCGTACTTCGCCAGCTCGAGCGCGAGCACGCGCGAGAAGCCCGCGATGCCCGCCTTGGCCGCGCCGTAGTTCGACTGACCGAAGTTCCCGAACAGCCCGGAGACCGACGAGAAGTTGATGATCCGGCAGCCCTGCCGGTTGGTCTCGCGGATGTAGCGCGCGAACGGCTGCGAGCAGCAGAAGTGACCCTTCAGGTGCACGGAGATGACCGCGTCCCAGTCACTCTCTTCCATGGAGAAGATGGTCTTGTCGCGCAGGATGCCGGCGTTGTTCACCAGGATGTCGCAGCCGCCGAACGCCTTCTGTGCGGTCTGGAAGATGTTCCTGCCGCCTTCCATGGTCGCGACGGAGTCGTAGCTCGCCGCGCCCTTGCCGCCGAGCTTCTCGATCTCCTTCACCACCTCGTCCGCGACCCGGCCCGCGCCGGTGCCGTCGGCGTTGCCGCCCAGGTCGTTCACCACCACCGCCGCGCCGTTCCGCGCGAAGTCGAGTGCGATCTCCCGGCCGATGCCGCGGCCGGCGCCAGTCACGATCGCGATCTTGCCCGCGAGCGCCGTCATGGGTTCCTCCAGATTTTGGGGAGCCCATTCTACGCGCTCGGTCGGGTCACTTCTTGGGCGGCGCCTTGGGGGGGGCGGGCGGCTTGGGCGTCTTGGCCTTCTGGCGCAGCTTCTCTTTCTGGTCGGGCGGGAGCTGCTGGAAGCGCTGGTAGCGCTCGCGCATGAGCTGCTTCTGCTCCGGGCTGAGCTGCTGCCAGCGCTCGTAGTTCTGCCGCACCCGCACGCGGTCCTCGGGCGGGAGCTGCCGGAACTGCTTGGAGCGCTGGCGGATCTCCTCTTTCTTCTCCGGCGGCAGCTTCTGGAAGTCCTGCCAGCGCTGGTGCAGGCGCTCGCGCTCTTCGGGCGAGAGCTTCTGCCACTGCTCCGGCGGAGGGCGCGGGTCGTCCGCGCGGGCGGTCGCGGGCAGCGCAAACCAGCCCAGCGCGACCACGGCCGCGCACAGGACGGCCCGCCGAGCTGGCTCAGCTCGGCGGGTTGTCATCCCAATCCTCGAGCACGTCCACCTCGGAGATCGCGTCGATGTCGGGGTCCTGAAGGAGCTCGAAGTCCTTCGGGTTGCTCACGATCTTCACGTCGGGGTCGACCTTCGCGTGGGCTGCGAGCGGCAGCCGGAGCGGCCCCTGGTCGCCGGCCGGCCGCTCCGGCAGCGGCAGGAAGAGCAAGAGCGCCACGGCCGTGACCAGGGCCGCGCCCAGGATGTTCCGCCAGCCGAACCAGCGCTTCCAGCGACTCTCTCGCGCCTCGCCTTCGCGCGCGACGCGCGCCCAGAAGCGCGCCTCGAAGTCCCCGGCGGGAGTCACCTCCGGAAGCGTGGCGAAGGCGTGGGCCAGGCGCTCCTGTGCGGCGACCTCGGCGCGGCAGGCCGCGCAGGCCGAGAGGTGTGACTCGAGCTCGGCGCGGGCCTCGCCCGCGAGCTCTCCGTCTACGTAGGCTGCGATCTCTTCGCGGTCTCGCTTGCAGTCCATCAGATCTCGTCCTCCCCGAGCGCGGCGAGCAAGCTCTCGCGCGCCCGGTGCAGCAGGCTCTTCACGCTCGCGACCGTCGTGTCGAGTGAGCCTGCGATCTCCTCGTAGTCCAGACCCTGCTCGCTGCGCAACAGCAGCGCCGCGCGCTGCCGCTCCGGCAGATCGGCGAGCGCGCGCTCCAGCCGCTCGCGCGTGCGCTCCGCGCTGAGCTTCTCGACCGGGCTCGGCGCGGGGTCGATCGCGCCCAGCTCGGTCAGATCGCTGCGGGCCTGCTCGTGCTTCCGGTGCGCCCGCGCCAGCTCGTTCAGCGCGATGTTGTGCGCGATCCCGAACAGGTAGGTCGAGAACCGGGCTCTGGGCTCGTAGCGATCTGCGGCGTTGTAGATGCGGATGAACACGTCCTGCGTCAGCTCCTCGGCGCGAGCGCGGTCTCGCACCATCCGTGTGAGAAAGGTGAGAACGCGGGGCGTGTAGCGCGCAAAGAGGGCTTCGAACGCGCGCCGGTCTCCTTTCTGGAAGGCCAGCATCAGGCGCGCATCTTCGTCCGGCATCCGCGCGCTTTGTCCCTGCGGTCTACCGGTCGTCAAACCGGCCGCTGGGACTTGGGTTTCGCGCTCCGAGGAGCGCGTTTCAGGTCCCGAGATGGGGGCGAATGAAGAGCGTGAAGGTGGCGTAGATGAGCCCCACGGTGGAGAGGCCCAAAAATGCCATCGTGATCGCCATCATGCCCCAGCAAATTGCCGTTCCGAGACGGTCCTTGATGGCCCGGGGCAGCACCAGCTCGGTCGCGATCGAGGCCGCGATCATGACCAGCATGGCGTAGAAGACGAATTTCACGGGGCCGAGTAGACCACGGCGCTTCGAACCCGGTCAAAGCTGGCTCCGGACGAAGCGCTCCAGCTCGCGCACGAAGGCCTGCGGCTGGTCGAGGTTGAGCACGTGGCCCGCGCCCGCGATCTCGACCCGCTCCACGTTCGGGAGCTTCGCGGCCAGGACGTGCGAGGCGCGCTGGAAATTCTGGTCGTGCTCGCCCACCAAGACGAGCGCGGGCTGGGCGATCTCGGGCAGCGCGTCGACCAGGTTCGGCACCGGGCCCGCCACGCCCCGCGCGAAGCGCTGCAGGCCGGGCACGGAGGAGCACAAGAGGCCGGCGCGGGCGCGCTGCGCCCAGGCCGAGTCGGGATGCAGTCCGAGCAGCTCGGCGCTCGCGCGCTTCCCTTCGAGATACTTCTCGAGCCCGACCTCGCCCATCTTGGCGGCCGCGCGCTCCAGCATGTCGTTCCACTGCGCCAGCGCCTCGGGGTTCTTGAAGCCCGGACCGGTGTTGCACAGGACCAGGGCGCGCACCCGCTCGGGCCGGGCGCGCGCGTAGGAGAGTGACACTATGCCGCCGACGGACAGCCCCGCGGCGATCGCCGGCGAGTCACCCGCCGCGGCGCGGTGGACCCGCTCCAGGTCGTCGACCACCTGCGCCAGGGTGTAGCGGGAAGGCTCCTCCGGCGCGTCGGAGAGACCGTGGCCGCGGTAGTCCCATGAAATCACGCGCGCGAAGCGCGCCAGCTCGGCCTCTTGCCCCGCCCAGTGCGCGTGAGTCGAGAACGAGGCGCACGACAAGAGCAGCGGAGCTCCGTTGCCGGCCGCGCGCCAGAAGATCTGCGCGCCATCGCTCGCCTCGAGGTAAGGCAAGAATCACACCCTACCCATGCTCGAGTCTCTCGCGCAGCGCGCGCGTCATCTGCTGCAGCTGGTCCTTCATCGGCGTGCGGATCGTGAACTCGGGCACCAGCGCGCGCGTGGTGCCTTCCATCGCGATCTGCACGCGCGTGGTCGCGTCGTTCAGCGGAGTGAGTCGAATGGCGCCCTCGAGCGAGCGCCAGACGCGGCCGTCGCAGATCTTCGAGAACGTGAGCCCCCCGTCCGCGGCGGTCTTGAACACGAAGCGCACGATCGACTCCGTGCCCAGCGCCGATACGCGGGTGCGGGTCTCGCGCGTGCCGCCCCGGCTCGACACGATCTCGGTGTCGGGGAACAGCTGGGTCACGGTCGCGTCCGCGGCCAGCACCTGCGCGAGCTCCGCCTTGGCGCGCCGCACCACGAACTCGTTCTCGAACTTCACGCGGCGAGCATAACGAGGGCCCTTGCTTGCGGGCGAGTCGGCCGGTCGGATAGCCTCGCGGGCCAATGACATACGAGCCGGGATCTTTCTCCGAAGCGCGACCCTGGACCGTGGATCCCGAGCGGATGCCCTGGCGGGCGGGAATCGCCGACCTGCGGGCCGAGACCCAGGCGCAGCTGCCCCGCATGGTGCGCGCGCGCGGCATTCCGCCCCTCGACCGCTTCGCGGGCGCGGGCTTGCGACTGGGCGCGGCGGTCGCGTGCTGGGCGGCGCTGGAGCGCCGCCGCGAGCAGACCGAGGCGCGCGCCGCGCTCTCGCGCCGGCTGCGCAGGGCCTTCGAGCAGCTCGGGCCGGCCTACATCAAGCTCGGCCAGATCGTGTCTTCGGGCCGGGGGCTGTTCCCGGACGAAGTGGTCGAAGAGTTCGCCGCGCTGCGCGACCGCGTGCCGCCCGAGCCCTTCGCCGCGGTGCGCGCGGTGGTCGAGGAGGACCTGGGCCGGCCGCTCGGCGAGGTCTTCCTGCGTTTCGACGAGCAGAGTCTCGCCGCGGCCTCGATCGCGCAGGTCCACGCGGCTCGCCTGCGCAGCGGCGAAGAGGTCGTGGTCAAGGTGCAGCGGCCGCAGGTCGCGCGGCTCGTGCGCAGTGACTTGCGCGCGATGGCCTGGATCGCGCCCTTTCTCGTGGGCCGCATTCCGGTCGCGGCCCTCGCCAACCCGCCGGCGCTCGTGGAGCTGTTTGCCGAGACCATCGCCGAGGAGCTCGACTTCCGGCTCGAGGCCGAGAACATGCTCGACATCGCGCGGCTGCTGCAGGACGCCGGCCAGACCAAGCTGGTCGTGCCGCGGCCGCACCCCGAGCTCGTGACTCGCCGCGTGCTCGTGATGGAGAGACTCCAGGGCTACACGATCGCGCAGGCCGAGCAGATGCGCGCCGCGGGCATCGACACCGCAGAAGTGCTGCGCGCGCTTCTGATCTCGTTCCTCGAGGGCGCGATGATCTACGGCGTCTTCCACGGCGACCTGCACGCCGGGAACCTGTTCGTCATGCCCGACGGACGCGTCGCGCTGCTCGACTTCGGCATGACCGGCCGCATGGACGAGCGCGAGCGGCTGGCCTTCATGCGCCTCTTGGTGACCGCGATCGTGAACGACATCCCGGGTCACCTGGTGGCGTTCCGCGACCTGGGCGCGTTGCCCGAGGGGGTCGACTTCGCCGCACTGTCTCGCGACCTGAAGCTCGACCGCCCGCCCGTCGACCCGACCCAGCTCACGGGCCAGGAGCTCGTGGCCGAGATCCAGGACGTGCTGAAGCATCTGCTGGCGCACGGCGCGCGCCTGCCGAAGAACCTGATGCTGTACGTGAAGAACCTGATCTTCCTCGACGGGGCGATCGGCGACCTCGCGCCCGACGTCGATCTGTTCGGCGAGATCGGCCGGATCTTCACCTACTTCACCGAGACTCACGGCGAGCGCATCGCGCGCGAAGTGGGCGGCGACATCCAGTTCGCCAAGATGGACCTCACCGGCTTCAAGGCCGGGCTGGGGCTGGGCTCCGAAGTCGAGACACTCACCCATCGCGAGCTGATCCAGCGCCGCGAGGTGGTGCGCAAGCGCCTGGAAGACGTGGGCGGACCTCGGCTCCCGGAGCCGTAACCGGAGTCACGCTGCGGGTGGCGGATTTGCGCTAGCATTCCGGCGTGCTCGCGCGAACCCTCCTCGCGCTCTCGCTCTTGCTCCTGCCGTCGGTCGCGCGCGCCGAGACGGTCGAGGAGCCCTTCGACCTGGTCGAGCTGTCCGGCACCGGCCGCACGGTGGCGGCCGAGATGGGCGACTTCGACGGCGACGGCCGCACCGACCTCTTGCAGATCGCCTTCATCGGCCTGCCGCCCGACGACAAGCGCGTGATCCGGCTGTGGACCCAGGACGACGAGGGAAACCTCGAAGCCAGGCCGAGATACGAGCTGCCGCTGCCGGAGGACAGCGCGGCCTACGACGTGGGCGACGTGCTGCCCGACTCACCGGGGCTCGAGCTCTTGCTGCTGCGCCCGGCGGGACTCACCATCCTGTCGTTCGCGAATCCCGCGCTGCCGCAGCGCGACCTGCGCGTGGATGGCGGCACGATGATTCCGGCCGAAGACGAGCGCGGCCTCGACCGGCTGAAGCTCGTGTACACGGAGTTCGGCAAGGAGCCGTGGCTCTACGTGCCGCTGCTCTCGCAGGCGGTGTTCCTGTCGCCTTCCGGCGGCGAGAAAGCGCGGCTCGACGCGCCCGGCCGCGCCAACTACTTCGTGCAGCAGCGGCCGGGGGCGCTCCTGGTCGACAGCGACATCCAGCTCCTGCTCGACGTGCCGCGCATCGCCGTGGGCGACGTCGACGGCGACGGCCGGCCCGACGTGATCGCTTCGGGCAGACACTTCCTGCGCGTGTTCCTGCAGCGCGAGGACGGCACGTTCGCGAAGAAGCCCAGCCGCGAGCTGAAGCTCCACCTGGTCTCGGACCAGGACCAGATCCGCGGCTCGGGCTCGGTGCGCGTCGATGCGCGCGACGTCGACGGCGACGGCAAGGTCGACCTCTTGATCTCGCACCTCTCGGGCGGAATCACCGACGCCAAGAACGTCACCCGGCTGTATCTCAACCGTGGCGGCACCTGGAACCTCGACAAGCCCGACTTCTCGCCCGACGGCGGCAGCGGCTGGGGCGCCGACCAGCTGATCGACATCGACCACGACGGCAAGCCCGAGCTGATGCACGTGGCCGTGGCGTTCGGCGTGCTCGACATCATCCAGGTGCTGGTGACTCGCGCGATCGACGCCGACGTGAGCGTCTACCGGCTCGCCTCCGACGGCACCGGCTTCGCGAAGCAGCCCTGGTTCCAGCGCAAGCTGAACATCGCGTTCAGCTTCGAGACCGCGCGCCCGCTGGGCTTCGTGCCGACCGGCAGCTTCGACCTGAACGGCGACGGCTTCGCAGACTTGCTGACTCCGGGCAAAGGCGACCGGCTCGACGTTTGGCTGGGCAGCCCCAAGGGCATGTCGAACAACCTGGCCGGACGCCAGACGCTCGAGTCGAGCGGCCGGCTGCGCGGCGGTGACTGGAACGGCGACGGGCTCGCGGACCTCCTGCTCTACGACCCGCGCGCGCCCAACGCCCCGGTCGCGATCGCGCGCAACCGCGGGCTCCTCCCCGGCACCCTGCCAAGCATCGGCGCAGCCACAAAGCCGCCCCACAAAGGCACACCAGTACCCACCCCCTAGCCGCGAGCGGTCTTCTCGAGCTAGCGGATCGTCACTGCGAGGCCGAGCGAAGGCCGCCCTGAGCGAGGCCCGCAAGCGGCGAAGCCGCGCGCAGTGAGCCGCAGGCGAACGTAGTCAGTCAGTACACCTCGACCCACCAGCCCGGGAGATATGCGGGTCCGCTGGCGTTGGGGCCGAGCCAGGCGAGTGACCCGAGCTCGGGCAGCTCTACGGGCAGCAGCGCCTGCAGCAGCCGGTGATTCTGCTCGCCGTGCATCAGGCCCTTCACCTGCTCGCTCAGGCTGGGTGACGCGGGCAGGATCACGCGCGTGGGGTCGGGCTCCTTCTCGAGCTTCGCCTCCTTGCGCGCCCGGGCGACGGCGGCGGAGAGACCGCCGAGCTCGTCGACCAGGTGGTTCGCGAGCGCCTCGCTGCCCAGCCACACGTGGCCGCCGCCCAGCTTGTCGACGTCGGCGGTCGGCGTGCCGCGTCCGTCGGACACGCGCTTCAGGAAGTCCTCGTAGGCAGAGCGCGTGAACGCATCGGTGCGCGCGCGCTGCGCGGGAGTCATGGGCGCATCGCCCGCGAGCATGCCGGAGTAGGCGCCGCGGCCGATCGTCTCGTGACCCACGTCGAGCTTCTCGAGCGTACCGGCGAACGAAGGCCGCATCATGAACACGCCGATCGAGCCCGTGAACGTGGCCGGCTCGGCGATCACGGCGTTGGCGGCGCTCGCCACGTAGTAGCCGCCCGAGGCCGCGGCGTCGGCCATCGAGACCACGACCGGCTTCTTGGCGCGCACACGAGTCACCGCGCGCCAGATGCGGTCCGAAGCCTGAGTCTCTCCGCCGGGCGAGTTCACGCGAAGCACCACGGCCTTGATCGAGTCGTCGTCGGCCGCGGCGTCGAGCGCCTGCACGGTCTCCTCGGCCGTGAACAGCTTCGAGAGCGAGCGCCCGCGCTCGTCCACGATGACTCCGTCGCCGAACACCAGCGCGATGCGCGGGCCCTTGCGCAAGCCCAGCGAGCGCGCGTCTACGCGCAGGTAGGCGTCGCTGGTGAGCTCCTGGGCGTCGCGGAACTCACCCTTGTCGAGCGCTTCCTTGCGGCCCGCGATCGCATCGGCCAGGCCCGCGTCGACCAGCTCCTGCGGCGTGCCGGGCACCGACTGGAACAGCGCGCGCACCTTCTCGCCGCTGAGCTTGCGGCCGCTCGCGATGCCGTCGACGAGCTGCGCGAACACGCCGTCGATCAGCGCGTCGGCGTTCTCGCGCGCCTTGGGGCTCATCTCGCGCGCGGCGTACTGCTCGACGGCGGACTTGTACTCGCCGACGCGCGAGTACTCCCACTTCACGCCCAGCTTCTCGAACAGGCCGGCGAGGTGGAGGTACTGGCCGGCGATCCCGCCCATCGGCGCGAGCGTGCCCGGGTCGACCAGCACGCGGTCCGCGACCGAGGCGAGAAACAGCTCGCGCGAGCCGTTCAGGCTGGTCTCGTCGACCAGCGCGACCACGCGCTTGCCGCTGCTGCGCACCGCAGCCAGCGCGTCGCGCAGCTCCTGCAGCCGCGCGTAGCCGATCTTCAGCGCCTGGATGTGCACGAGCACGCCGTCGAGGCGCGCGTCGGCGGCGGCCATGTCGAGCAGGAGCAGTACCGTCGGCAGCGCCGGCCCGCGCGCCGTGAGCTGGCTCAAAAGGTCGCGCGGCGGCGCCTCGTCGAGGTCGCCCTCGAGCTCGAGGACGAGCACCGAGTGTTCGGGCACGTGATGCCGGACCGCCCAGAGCGCGAAGCCGATCATGACCAGGACCGCGACCACGAGCACTGCGATTGCCGAGCGGCGCATGCGCCTCCTTGCGCGTGTCAATCGCAACACGGTGCTTCCCGATCCGTGTGCGAGATGCGCGAAGTCTACATCGCTGCCGTCGGACTCACCAAGGTCGACCTGACCGGAAGTGTCTTCGGCAACGTCTTCGAGCTGTTCCAGACCGCGTATCGGCGCGCGCTGGCCGATTCTCCCGTGCGCGAGTTCGACGCCGTGCAGGTCGGGATCATGGACGCGGAGGAGTTCGAGAACCGCGCCAACATCGCGGCCAAGGTCGCGGACCGGCTCGGGCTGGTCGGGGTGCCCGCGGTGCGCTCCGAGACCGCGTCGTCGACCGGCGCCGCCGCCTTCCATGAGGCCTGTTACAAGATCCGCTCGGGCTCGGCGTCGAACGTGCTGGTCGTCGCAGGTGAGCGCATGAAGACGGTCACGACGCAGGTGGCGACCGAGATCATGTCGAAGACCGTCGATCCCGCGGAGCACCGCTTCGGCTTCACCATGCCCGCGCTGATCGCGCTCGTGACTCAGGCGTTCTTCCAGCGCCAGGGCGTGCGCGGCGAGAGTGTCTCGGACGTGCTCTCGCGGCTCATGTTCCGCGCGCACGCGCTCGGCGCCGACAACCCGCTCGCCGCCTTCTCCGGCAAGCCCGAGGCGCTCGCCGCCTACTTCGACGAGTCGAAGAATCTCCCGGTCGCGACGCCGCTCCGGCGCAAGGACTGCTCGCCGATCTGCGACGGCGCGGCCGCGATCGTGCTCACCGACCGGCCGCAGCCCGTGCGCGTGGCGGGTCTGGGCGCCGCCACCGACACCTCGTCGCTGCTCGACCGCGCCGCGCTCGACTCGCTGCCCGCCACGCGCCGCGCCGCGCAGTTCGCGTACTTCGACGCGGGCATCGCCGACCCGCGCGCGCTCGATGGGCTCGTGCTCGAGTCACACGACGCGTTCAACAGCCTCTTGCCGGTGAACCTGGTCGACCTGGGGCTGTGCGAGCCGGGCCAGTCGCTCGAGGCGCTGATCGGCAGCGCGCGCGGTGCGGCGCCCGGCCTCGACCCCTACGCGCACCCGTGGAGCGGGCCGCGCGGCGCGCGGCCCACGAACCTGTCCGGCGGGCTGAAGTCGCGGGGCCATCCCGTCGGCGGCACCGGCCTGTTCCAGCTGGCCGAGGTGTATCTGCAGCTCGCGGGCCGCTTCCCCAACCCGCAGGCGCAGGCGGCCAACGCGCGCATCGGCCTGTCTCACTCGATCGGCGGTCCGGGCAACAATGTGTATGTGACTCTGCTCGAGCGCGCCGACTCGCGCCGGCGCCGCGCGCAGGGTCTCGAGCGGCCGCAGCGCCGCGCGCCCCAGCGCGCCGCGCAGCTCCCGCCCCAGGCGCTGCACGGCCGCGACGCCGTGGTGGAGGCCGCGACCACGATCCACGTCACGGCGTCGGGCGAGGGGCCGATCGCGGTGGCGCTGCTCTCGGTCGACGGCCGGCGCGTGTTCGCCAGGTGCCCCCCGGGCGCGTCGTCGGAGGAGTTACCGGGCCGGCGCGTTCGCTTCCTCGTGACCGAGGACGGCGATCACACGCTTGAGTCTTATTGAGCTACGTTCGCCTGCGGCTCACTGCGCGCGGCTTCCGCCGCTTGCGGCCTCGCTCAGGGCGGCCTTCGCTCGGCCCTCACTTCACTTCTTCGAACGTGACGACGTAGCCATTGGGCGAGCGCAGCTTCAGGGTGCGGCGTCCCCAGGATTCGATGCGCGGCGCCTGCTCGATCTCGAGCTTCTCGCGGCGGGCGAGCTCGTGCAGGTCCTGGACGTCGTCGACCTCGATCTGCCACCACAGCCGGGAGTCCGCGGTGTCGGCGTCGAAGCCGGGATCGATGGCCACGCCGAACTGCACGTTCGGTCCGGCCGTGAAAGCCGCGAACACGGACTCGGGATAGCTCTCGCGCGGGTCCACGTGGCGCGCGAAGCCGAGTGACTCGTAGAACTCCCGCTCCGCCAGCACGTCGCGCACGGGCAGCACCGGCACGAGCCGCTTGAACGCAGTCAATTGGGCCTGACGAGCCGGTGCAGCGAGATCTCGCGCGCGCAGTTGAGCCGGATCGGCGGGCCTGCCACGCCCAGCCCGCGGTTCACGTAGAGCAGCGCGCCGGTCGCGTCGTCGCGGAACAGGCCGCGCGTCCAGCGCGAGATCAGGCGCGACACGTTGTGCTGGTGCGCGAGCGGCAGGGCGATTTGACCGCCGTGCGTGTGGCCGGCGAGTGACACCGGATAGCCCAGCCGCGCGGCCTCGGCGAAGTAGCTCGGGCGGTGGATCAGGAGCAGGCGCGCCAGGCCGGGGGGCAGCTCGGCCGCCAGCTTAGCGAGCGCCTCGTGCGTGGCATCGCGCTCCGACCAGCCGTGACCGGGGTCCTCGATGCCCACCAGCGCGAACGCCGCGCCCTGGAGCTCGATCTTGGTCCACGCGTCGCGCAGCACGCGGATCTTGGTCAGTGACTCGAGCCCGCGCGCAACGGCATCGGCGCCGGTGTAGACGTCGTGGTTGCCGAGCACGCAATACACGCCCAGCGGCGCGTCGAGCGCCGCCAGCTCGGCGCAGCCTTCGGCGATGAACGACGGGTCGAAGTCGAACACGTCGCCCGTGATCACGATCAGGTCGGGCTCGAGCGCGTTCACGCGCGCCACGAGCTCGCGCAAGAGCGGCGCCCGCAGCTGCAGCCCGATGTGCAGGTCGGAGATCTGCGCGACGCGCAGACCCGCGAGCGCGTCGGGCAGACCCGGCAGCGGCAGGTCGACGCGGTCGACTTCCACGCGGCGCTGCCCCACGAGATAGCCCCAGAACATGGAGCCGAAGCCGACCGCCACGGCCGCGCCGCCGCCCGGCACGAGCACCGCGCGCGCCACCCCGCCCAGGCGTTCGCTCGCCAGCGGCCCGAGCCACGCGAGCGGCCCGAACAGCACGAACACCGCGGCGATCAATGGACCGGTCACCAGCGCCGCCACGCTGGCGACGAGCCACACGCGTCCGGCCAGATACCCGGCCGGCCCGAAGCGCGCGATGCGCGGCAGAGTCATGAGCGCCGCCGCGTTGAACAGCGCGAGCGCCACGGTCGAGAGCGCGAAGCCCGCGAGCCCGAGGCTGCCCCAGCCGGTCGCGCGCAGCGCCCACTCGACGATCAGCGTCTCCGACGACGCGGCGATCAGGAGTGCGCTCCAGCGCGCGTTGCGCAGCGCCGCGCGCCCGCTCCGCTTCACCGTCCGCTGCACCACCGCCACGGGTGGGAGAGTGGCGATTCCCTCGGTCTCGCTCAAGCGGCCGCTCCCACGCAGATCGCGATCACGTCGCGGTCGCCGATCTCGCCGCGCTGGTCGGCCACGCGCTGGAAGCGCTCGAACGCGCGCTCCAGCGCTGGCCCGTCGAGCGCGAAGCCCAGCTCGCGCGCGCGGGCCGCGAAGCCGGCCCGCCCCGACAGCTTGCCCAGCACGATCTCGCTGCCGGTCGGGTGGCCGATCTCCGCGGGGTCGACCGTCTCGTAGGTCTGCCGGTGCTTCAGCACGCCGTCCTGATGGATGCCCGAGGCGTGGCGGAACGCGTTCTTGCCCACGATCGCCTTGTTCGGCGGCACCGCGAAGCCGGAGTGTCTCGCGACCGCTTGCGACACGCGCCAGATGCCCTTCGTGTCGACGCCGGTCGCCACGCCGAGTGACTCGCCGTGAACCCGGATCGCCATCACCACCTCCTCGAACGCCGTGTTGCCGGCGCGCTCGCCCAGCCCGTTCACGGCCAGCTCGACTTGGCGCGCGCCCGCCGCGATCGCGGCCAGCGAGTTCGCGGTGGCCATGCCCAGGTCGTCCTGGCCGTGGAAGCTCGCGGTGACTCCCGCCAGCTCGGGCACGCGCGCGAACAGCCCGCGGAACATCTCCGCCACCTGGTCCGGGCGCGCGAATCCGACCGTGTCGGGCAGGTTGATCGCGGTCGCGCCCTCGGCGATCGCCGTGCGTACGACGCGCGCCACGAACTCGGGATTCGAGCGCGTGGCGTCCATGCACGAGAACTCCACGTTCCGGGTGTGCGTGCGCGCGCGCGCCACGGCCGCGCGCGCCATCTCGACCACCTCGTCGGCGCCGCGCCGCAGCTGGTGCGCCAGGTGGATCTCCGAGCTCGACAGGAACACGTGCACGCGCGGATCGCGCGCGGCGCGGATCGCCTGCCAGGTGACGTCGACCTCGGCGGGAATGGCGCGCGCGAGCGCGCACACCGTGGCGCCCTTCACGTGCGCCGCGACCGCCGACACCGACGCGTGTTCCCCGGGCGAAGACGCGGGGAAGCCCGCCTCGATCACGTCGACGCGCATGGCGTCGAGCAGGTCCGCGATCTCGACCTTGGCCGCGCGCGAGAAGAACACGCCCGCCGCCTGCTCGCCATCGCGCAACGTCGTGTCGAACACGACGACTTTCTCCGACATGACTGCCTCCTTGGTTTCCGGACCTCGCGCCGCGAGAGACCGAAAGAGGCGTCCGGGCAGAAAAAAACCTCTCCGGCCTCGACGGCGGGAGAGGTCCGCTGGTGACCCGGCGCTGGCTAGAGCGCTGGGCGGACCCCACCCGCCTCGCTAAGGAGGAGCCCGGAAAGGGCGTTCGCGGTGGTGGTCCAGTGTTTCACGATCGCCTGAGCCTACGGGCCGCCTCGGGCTGGGTCAAGTCGGACCTGCGAGCCCGGGTCAGAAGCGGTCGGAGGGGAAGTAGGTCGCTCTCGGCCGTTCGATGAGTGAATGAAGCAGGTCCTGGTCGCTGGCGCTGCCGGGCAGGCCGGCGATGCGGGCGAGCCGGGCCGTGTCGAGGACCTTCCACATGGGGCTCGGGTCGGCGGCCAGGGCCAGACTGACTCCTCGGGCTTCGAGGGCTCGGGCGAGGCCGGGGTCGTTCGTGAACGGGGCGTAGGTGGGTTTGTCGGGGGGGATGGAGGAGGCGAGGAGGTCGGCCAGTGACTCGGCGCCCTCGGGGCTTCTCGCGTACTCGATGACTCGCTGGCGGCCGTTGAAGTTGGCGCTGCGGGCGTAGGCGGCGAGCTCACCGACGCTGTGGGCCAGGCGGAAGGTCTCGGTGGGCGTGCCGGCGGTGCGGAGCTGGCCGCGCCAGTAGCGCGCGTCGCGCAGCGTGGGCCCGGAGAGCGCGGCGGTGAAGACGTCGTAGAGCGCGCTCACGCGCGCGAGGTCCGCGGGCTGGAAGTCGCGGCCGGGGTCGGGCGGCTCGCCGACGCGCGCGCGCGTGAGTCGCAGGAGCGGCGCGGGAATGCGCCGCCAGCCCAGGCGCTCGTAGAGCGGCGCAACCGGCGCGGCGAACAAGAGTGACAGCGAAAGCTCGCGCGCGCGCATGCGCTCGAGCGCGCGCTCCAAGAGCTCGGTCGCCAGGCCGCTGCCGCGCTGACTCGCGCGGGTCGCCACGCTGCCGATCCCGCCCAGCCGCACCGGCTGCCCGGCCAGGCGGATCGTCTTCTGGAACACCTGCACGCAGGCGACCGGCGCGTCGCCCTCGAGCGCGAGCAGCACGTCGCCGTAGGCGAACTCGGGGTCGAAGTCCATGTAGCGCTCGAACAGGTCGCGGATGCCGAACGCGTGCTCGAGCAGGTCGAGCACCGCGCCGCGGTCCGCGCGCTCCATGTCGCGGAAGCGCACGCGCTACTTCTGCGCCTTGGCGAGTGAGTCGGCGACCACCGCCGTGAAGGCGCGGGTGTCGAGCCGGCCGCCCACGTCGCGCGTCGAGCGGCCGTCGGCGATCGCGCCCAGCACCGCCGAGCGCAGCGCGTTGCCGTGCTCGATCCGTCCCACGTGGTCGAGCAAGAGGCCGAACGCCAGGAGTGCGGCGGTCGGATTGGCGATGCCCTGGCCCGCGATGTCGGGTGCGGTGCCACCCGCCGGGTCGAACATGGCCA
Source organism: Myxococcota bacterium (assembly GCA_035498015.1). NCBI lineage: Bacteria > Pseudomonadati > Myxococcota > Myxococcota bacterium. Next base: position 28,327 of record DATKAO010000149.1, on the reverse strand, counting down.
CGTCGATCTCGCCCGCCCGCGTGAACGAGTAGTTCCCGCTCGCGCCGGTGCCGAGGCTCCCCACCAGGCCGCACGCCATGTCCGACAGGAAGTCACCGTACTCGTTCAGCACGAGCACCACCTGGTAGTCGTTGGGCCGCAGGATGATCTTGGCGAGCAGCGCGTCGAACAGCTCCACGCGGTGCTTCACGTCGGGGTAGCCCGCCGCCACCTCGCGCACGATCGCCTCGAAGAAGCCGTCGGTCGCGCGCTGGATGGTGTGCTTCGACGACGAAGTGACCGACAGCCCGTAGCGGCGCGCGAACTCGAACGCGAACCGCGCGGCCTCGGTGCACGGCCGGCGCTCCACGATGCGCAGTGACACCGCCACGTCCTCGCCGATGCGCTGGCCGGGGTCGTCGTAGGTGCCGCCCACCGCCACGCGCACGATGTCGAGCGCGACGTTCTGCTTGAAGTTCGACGAGATGCCCAGGATCGACAGCACCGGCCGGTGGATCACCGAGAAGTGCAGGCGCCGGCGCAGCACCGCGTTCGGGCTCTCCTCTGCAGTCACCGTCGGGTACTTCAGCCCGAGCTTGGTGTCTCGCAGCGAGGCCTCGGCGCGCGGGTAGGTGTCGGGGTCGCGCTTGCGGCCCTCGAGCGAGAGATCGACCGGGACGAACTCGACCGCGAGCGGCAACGCGCTCGCGACGGAATGCACGGACTCGGCGAGCTCCGGGCCGATGCCGTCGCCCAAAAGCTCGGTGATGCGCAGGCGTTCCATGGCTCGACTATCGTCCTGCTAGACTCGGTTCCGCAATGTCCGAGCTGCGGAGTCTCTACCAAAAGGCCTTCGATCTGTTCGTCGCCGGGAAGTATGACGAGGCGGTGAGCGCGTACCAGAAGGTGCTCGCCGCCGACCGGCGCTTCAGCCTCGCCTACCAGGGCCTGGCCGAGGTCTACAGCCGCATGAACCGCCTGGACGATGCGATCGCCACCATCCGCAAGGCGATCGAATGCGATCCCGAGGAGGCCTTGTTCCACACCAGTCTCTCGCGTTTCCTGCAGCGCCAGGGGAAGATCCCCGAGGCCGAGGAGGCCGCGGCGGTGGCAGCGCGCAAGAACGCGCACCACTAGCGCCGTTGAAGTCACTCGCGCTGGCGGCGCTCGTGGGCGTGCTGCACGTGCACCACGCGCCCTCGCACGACAGCGACGCGCCGTTCGCGGACGTGCTCGCCGCGGCCGACCAGGACGGCCTCGACTTCGTGGTGATGACCGACCACGCCGACGTGAGCGCGCCGGCGCCGCTGCCCGGGGTCGAGCACGCGGGCGTGCGCATCGCGCCCAGCGGCCGGAAGGTGCTGGTGCTGGTCGGCGCGGAGCTGGCCACCGCCGACGGCCACTTGCTGGCGCTCGACGTGGTGCGCGCCGTGCCGGCGCTGGGCCGGCCCGGGCGCGACGTGATCGCGGACGTCCATGCGCAGGGCGGCTTCGCGGTCGTGCCGCACCCCGAGAGCCACGGGGGCTGGCACGACTGGGACGCGCCTTTCGACGGGCTCGAGATCCAGAACACGGCCTCGGATTTCCGGCGGCTCTACGGGCCGCTCCTGCCCGTGCGCCTGGTCCGGTTCGCCTTCGACCGCGAGGCCGTGCTGCGCGAGCTCTGGCTCCGCCCCGAGGCCGAGCTGGCCCGCTGGGATGCGCTGCTCGCGGCCGGCCGGCGCGTTCCCGCCTTCGCGGGCACCGACGCGCACCAGAACGTGTCGCTGCTGGGCTGGCAGCTCGACCCCTACGCGCAGCAGTTCCGCGGCGCGCGCATGGTCTGCCCCGACGCGCCGCTGGAAGCGCATGCCGTGTGGCGGCTGCTGCGCGAGGGCGCGTGCGCGGTGCGCTGGGCGTTCTACGAGCCGCGCGCCGCCGAGGCGCGCGAGGTGCGCTTCCCGTCGGGCCGGGTCGAGCTCCAGCTCGACGGCGGCGCGCGCCTGCTCGAAGTGCGCAATCCGCCGTTCGAGCCGCCGCTATACTCGCCTCCGTGACTCGCATCGATCTGCGCAGCGACACGGTGACGCGCCCGACCCCCGCCATGCGCGAGGCGATGGCGCGGGCCGACGTCGGCGACGACGTGTACGGCGAGGATCCGACCGTGAACCGGCTGCAGGAGCTGGTCGCGGCGCGGCTGGGCAAGGAAGCCGCGCTGTTCGTGCCGTCGGGCACCATGGCCAACCAGATCGCGCTGCGCTCACTCAGCGAGCCCGGCGATGGCGCGATCGCGGCGCGCGACTCGCACATCTGGCTCTACGAGTCGGGCGCGGCCGCCGCGCTGGCCGGCGTGCAGTTCACGCTGATCGGCGAGCAGGGGTCGTTCGGCGCCGAGGACGTGCGCGCGGCGATCTACCCCTCGGACGACCACTTCCCGCGCACGCGCGTGGTGTGCGTCGAGAACACGCACAACCGCAGCGGCGGCCGCATCTTCCCGCTCGAGCGCATCCGCGAGGTCGCCCAGCTCTCGCGTGCGCGCGGCCTGCGCCTGCACCTGGACGGCGCGCGCATCTGGAATGCCGAGGCGGCGACCGGCATCGACGCGGCGCGCTGGGCCGAGCCGTTCGACACGGTGTCGTGCTGTCTCTCGAAGGGGCTGGGGGCGCCGGTCGGCTCGCTGGTCGCGGGCTCGCGCGAGCGGATCGTGCGCGCGCACCGCTTCCGCAAGATGCAGGGCGGCGGCATGCGCCAGGCGGGCGTGCTGGCCGCGGCCGGGCTGTACGCGCTCGAGCACCACACCAAGCGCCTGAGCGAGGACCACGCCAACGCGCGCCGGCTGGCCGACGGGCTCGCGGCGCTGCCGGGAGTCACTCTGACTCCGCCCGAGACCAACATCGTGATCTTCCGCCGCCCCGACGCCAGCGCCTGGGCGGCGCGGCTGCGCACGCGCGGGCTATATCTGTCCGAGATCTCGAGTGACTCGCTGCGCGCGGTGACCCACCTCGACGTGTCGGCGCAGGACGTCGACCGCGCGCTCGCGATCATGCGCGAAGAGGGCCGGTGAGCGCTCGGGGCCTGCGCTTCGAGTGCACGGGCTGCGGCGGCTGCTGCACCGCGCGCGGCGAGTACGCGCACGTGTACCTGAACCCGGACGAGGCGGCGGACCTGGCGAAAGAGCTCGAGCTCCCGCTCAAGGAGTTCCGGCGCCGCTTCACGTTCGTGGACGAGTACGGCTACACCCAGCTGCGCTTCGACGATTCCACCTGCGTGTTCCTCGAGCGCAAGACCAACCGCTGCACGGTCTACGGGGCGCGCCCCACCCAGTGCCGCACCTTCCCGTTCTGGCGCGACCTGGTGTCCGGGGGGCGCTTCACGCCCGAGGCGCGGGCGCTGTGCGAGGGCATCGGCCGGGGGCCGACCCACCGCATGGCGGACGTCGAGGCCCGCATGCTCGAGATGGAGCTCGCGGACGAGGGCTGAGCGGGGGCCGCCCCGAGCGGAGCTGGGCTATTCTCCCGCTGCCATGTCTCGACCCCGTGAAACAGGAAGAGGCCCGGGTTCCTGGGGCGCGGTGGCGCAGCACCTGCGCGAGACCGCGCGCATGCGCGAGAGCCTGCCGCCCGAACGGGTGGCCCTGCTGCAGGACGTGCTTCGGCTCGCGGGCCGCCTTCACGGCGCGCGCGCGCTCGACGTGGGCTGCGGCAGCGGCGCGCTGGCGCGCCAGCTCGCCGCCGGCGGCGCGCAGGTCGTGGCGATCGACGCCTCGCCCGCGGCCGTGCACGCGGCGGCCCACGAGGCCAAGGAGTCCGGCGAGCTCCCGCTGCCCGAGTTCGCGGTCGCCGATCTGCTCGCGCCCGACTCGCTGCCGCGCGGACCGTTCGAGCTCGTGACCTGCGTGCTCGCGCTGCACGAGAGCGCCGACCCGGAGCGCGCGCTGCGCTCGGCCGCGAAGTTACTCCACCCGCGCGGCCGGCTCGTGCTCGCGCTCGAGCACCCGTGGCGCGCGGAGGGGCAGAAGGGACCGCTCGCCAGCCTGCCCGCGCTGCTCGGCGCGCTGCGCAACGCCGGCCTGCGACTCATCGACGCCGCCGAGCCCGCGCCACCCGGCGCGCCGCCCGGCGAGCGCCCGCACCACCTGGTGATCGCCGCCGAGCGCACGCGCCTGCGCCCGCGCAACCGCGGGACCAGTCACTGAAGCTCCCGCCGCCGGGATACACTCGCGCGAGGGCGCAAGGAGGCGGCGATGGCGGGACAGATGGTCGAGTTCGCGAGCAACGGCGGGCAGGCGCAGGGCTACCTCGCGACGCCGGCCTCGGGCAGCGGACCCGCGCTGGTGGTGATCCAGGAGTGGTGGGGGCTGGTGCCGCACATCAAGGCCGTGGCCGATCGCTTCGCGGCCGAAGGCTTCTTCGCGCTCGCGCCCGACCTGTACCGCGGCGAGTCGGCCAAAAAGCCCGACGACGCGGGCCGGCTCATGATGGCGCTCGACATCGACCGCTCGGCGCGCGACCTCGCGGGCGCGGTCGCGTTCCTGCTCGCACGCAAGGGAGTCAGTGCGCGCAAGGTCGGCACCGTGGGCTTCTGCATGGGCGGGCAGCTCGCGCTGGCGACGGCCTGCAAGAGCGGAGACGTGGGCGCGTGCGTCGACTTCTACGGCGTGCACCCCAACGTGCGCCTCGACTTCGCCAAGCTCTCCGCGCCGGTGCTGGGGCTGTTCGCGGAGCGCGATGGCTTCGTGACTCCCGAGATCGCGCGCAAGCTCGAGCGCGACGTGAAGGCCGCGGGCAAGTCGTTCGAGCTGCACATCTACCCCGGCGTCGACCACGCGTTCTTCAACGATACGCGCCCCGACGTCTACAACCGCGAGGCCGCCACCGATGCCTGGAACCGCACGACGCAGTTCTTCCGCCGAAACCTGCACTGACTCGCTCGGCTCGCTGACTCGCCGCGAGCTGCTCGTCTCGGGCGCGGCCGCGCTGGCCGCGGCGGCACTGCTGCCGGGCGCGCTGCAAGCGCACGAGGGTCACGACCACTTCGACCTGTCCGAGGCGGCGAAGATCGGACTCGCCAAGGGCAAGCTCGTGTACGTCTCGCCGCTCAAGCAGGACGGCAGCGAGAGCCGCTGTCACGGCGAGGTCTGGTACTTCTTCGACGCGGGCGCAGTCGTGATTGCGACCGCGACCAAGGGCTGGAAGGTGCGCTCGGTCATGAAGGGCTCGGCGAAGGCCCGCATCTGGGTGGGCGACTTCGGCTCCTACTCGGGCGCGAAGGAGAAGCTCGCCAGCGCCCCCACGTTCCTGACCCGCGCCGAGATCGACCGCGATCCGGGCACGTTCGAGCGCCTGCTCGAGGCCTACGGCAACAAGTACCCCGAGGAGTGGGGCAAGTGGAAGCCGCGCTTCCAGTCGAGTCACGCCGACGGCTCGCGCACGGTGATCCGCTACACGCCGATCGAGGCCTGAGCGGTCAGGCGAACGCGCGGTAGGCCAGCGCCTCGGCCACGTGCGACTGGCCGAGCGACTCGCGGGCGTCGAGGTCCGCCAGCGTGCGCGCCACGCGCAGCGTGCGCACGAAGGCGCGCATGGTGAGTCCCAGCCGGGCCACCGAGCGCTCGAGCAGCGCGCGCGCCGGCGGGTCGAGCGGGCAGTGCTCGGCGAGCGCCGGATGGGGGATCTCGGCGTTGCAGCTCCACCCGGCCCGAGCGAAGCGGCGCGTCTGGCGCTCGCGCGCGGCGCACACCCGCTCGCGCACGCGCGCGCTCGGCTCGCCGGCGGGCCCGGCGCGCAGCATGTCGCGCCACGGCACGGGCGACACCGGAATGTGTAGGTCGATGCGGTCGAGCAGCGGGCCCGAGAGCTTCGCGCGGTAGCGCGCGACCTCGGGCTCGAGACAGCGGCACTCGCGCGCGGCCGTGCCGCGCCAGCCGCACGGGCAGGGGTTCATGGCGGCGATCAGCTGGAAGCGCGCCGGCAGGCGCACGCTGCCGTGGGCGCGCGCGAGCCGGATCTCGCCCTCCTCGAGCGGCTGGCGCAGCGCCTCGAGCACCGGCCGCCGGAACTCGGGCAGCTCGTCGAGAAACAACACGCCGCGGTGCGCGAGCGAGATCTCCCCGGGTCGCAGCGGCCGGCCGCCGCCCGCCATGCCGGCGTCGGACGTGCTGTGGTGCGGCGCGCGGAAGGGCGGCTGCGCGAGCAGGCCGTCGGCCGCCAGCGCGCCCGCGGCGCTGTGGATGCGCGTGGCCTCGAGCGCGGCCTCGAAGCCGAGCGGCGGCAGGATTCCCGGCAGGCGCTGCGCGAGCAGTGTCTTGCCGCTGCCCGGCGGGCCGACGAGCAAGAGCGCATGACCGCCCGCGGCCGCGACCTCGAGCGCGCGCTTGGCGGCCTCCTGACCGTGTACCTCGGCGAGATCGGGCCCGCCGGCCGCCGGCGCCGGTGACTCGTGGGGCTCGGCCGGCGTATCGAGCGCGCGCTCGCCGCGCAGCCAGTCGAGCACGCTGGCCAGGTCGGGCGCGCCGAACGCGCGCAGGTCCGGGCCCAGCGCCGCCTCGCCCAGGTTCCCCGGCGCGACCACCACCTCGCGAATCGCGCTGTCCTCGGCCGCGCCCAGCATGGCGAGCACGCCGCGCACCGGCCGCAGGGCGCCGTCGAGGCCGAGCTCGCCCAGGAACAGCACGCGCGCCAGGCGCTCGGACTCGAGCTCGACGCGCGTGCCGGCCACGGCCACGGCGATCGGCAGGTCGAGCGCCGGACCCACCTTGGGCAGGCCGGTGGGCGCGAGGTTCACCGTGACTCGCCCGGGCGGGAACTCGAGACCTGACTGGCGGAACGCCGCGCGGATCCGGTCGCGGCTCTCGTTCACGACCCGGTCGGCCTGCCCCACGATGTGGAACGCGGGCAGCCCCGCGCCCGCCTCGACTTCGACCGAGACACGCACACCGTCGATCACCGACACGGTCGCACCGAACGTCCGCACCAGCACGGCTCGCTCCACCGGGACCGCGGGATGAGAGAGGAGTCGCGGCGCAGCCCGAACGCGTGGCGCGGCGGGCCGCGCGCAGTACCCTGCCCGGCCTTGTCGCCGCTCGTGCGCATGGCCGTGCTCGTGACCGCGGGGTGTCTGCTCGCATGCAGTGACCGCGCGACCACGCAGGCGCCCGCGGCGCCCGCAGCCGCGGAGTTCGACGGCGCGCGGGCCTTCCGCGACCTCGAGGCGCTGGTGAAGCTGGGACCCCGGCCCGCCGGCTCTGCCGCCGCCGGCCAGGCGCGCGAGCTCCTGCGCGACCGGCTGCGCCAGGCGGGCTGGCGCGTCGAGACACACGACTTCCAGGTGCCGCGTCGCGGCTCCGCGCCCGTGGCCATGGAGAACCTGATCGCGCGCCACGGCGCCGGCCCCGCGCGCACCCTGGTGATCACGCACTACGACACCAAGCACATCGCGGGCATCGAGTTCGTGGGCGCGAACGACGGCGCCTCGGGCGCGGCCGTGCTGCTCGAGCTCGCACGAGTCACTTCGGGCGACCCGCGCACGGCGGGCGTGGAGCTCGTGTTCTTCGACGGCGAGGAGGCCTTCGGCGCCAACATCGACCAAGACGACGGCCTGTACGGCAGCAAGGCGCTCGCGCAGCGCATGGCCGACGACGGCTCACTCGCGCAGGTGCAGGCGGTGGTGCTGGTCGACATGGTCGGCGACCGCGACCTGAATCTCGCGCTCGACTTCCGCTCCTCGCCCGAGCTGCGCCAGGCCTACGAGAGCGCGGCCGCGAAGCTCGGCCAGGCGCCACCGTTCGACCCGGGTCAGGCCATGGGCGTGATCGACGACCACACGCCCTTCCAGGAGCACGGCGTGGCGCAGTCGCTGGCCCTGATCGACTTCCAATACGGCTCTAGGAAATCGCCGGGCCCCCGCTGGCACACGGCCGGCGACACGCTCGAAGCCGTGTCCGCCGAGAGCCTGGCCGCGGTCGGGAAGCCCCTGGTCGAGCTGCTGCGCGAGCGGGGTGCAGGCGCCGGGAGCGCGCCGTAAGCTCGCGGGGCTGCTGGGAAAGGGGCCGCCACGTCCGAGGGGGCAGGCGCCACTTCAAGGAGTCCGCGATGCCCACTCTTGCGAACCTCGCTGCGGCCACAGGCCTGCTCGCTCTCTCCGCACTCGGCTGCGTCACTGCGGGGAGCGCCCCGGTCTCGGCTCCGCCCGGACCCGCCGTCCCCACCGTGCCCGTGGTCTCCTCGCTGTCGGTCCGGCCCGGCCCGATCGGCGACTACCTCGACCGGCAGACGGGCGACCTCGAGACGCTCGCCCACGTGAGCGGCGTGGACCGGCGGCCCGACGCGCTGGTCGTGAGCCTCGCGAGCGCGAGCCTGTTCGACCAGAACGCCGCCGCGCTCTCCGACGCCGGCGCGCAGCGCGTGCGGGCGATCGCCGGCGTGATCCAGCGCTATCCCAAGCAGCGCGTGATCGTGAAGGGCCACACCGACTCCGAGGGCAGCGAACGCGCCAGCCAGCGGCTGTCGGAAGACCGCGCGGACAGCGTGCGCAACTTGCTGATCGCCGAGGGCGTGGCGCCCTCGCGAATCACGGCGATCGGCATGGGCGCGAGCCTGCCGGTCGCGAGCAACTCCACCGCGGAAGGCCGGGAGCAGAACCAGCGCATCGAGCTCGAGCTGCGGCCCGACGACGACGTGCTGCAGGGGGCGAGCTCGCAGTGACTCGCGCCGTGGTATGGTCGGGACCCTCATGCGCCTGCACCTGATCCGACTCGTGTGCGCCGCCGCCGCGCTCGCGCCCTTCACGGCGCGCGCGCAGCAGGACGCGCTGCCGCCGCACGATGCGCTGCCCGTGAAGATCGAGATCCGCACGCCCAAGCCGGGCGAGACGCTGCGCAACAAGACCGACATGGCGCCGCTCGCCGGGCTCGCGATCGCGGGTGAGCGCGCGACCAACTTCGACGTGATGGTCGTGATCGACGTCTCGGGCTCGACCGAGTACCCCAGCGGCATCGACGTCGACAACGACGGGATCCTGGGACAGACCGAGCGCTCGACCACGCCCGGCGTGGAGGACACGCCGAACACCGACCCCGACGACTCGATCCTGTCGGCCGAGGTCATGGCCGCGAAGTCACTGCTCGGCGGGCTCGATGCCAGCCGCGTGCACGTGGGCGTGGCGTCGTTCTCGGGCGAAATCGACCCGAACACCGGACGCGGCGTGAACGCCGCCAACGACGCCATGCTCGAGCTGCCGCTCACCGCCGACTTCAACGCCGTGCGCGGCGCGCTCGAGGCGATCCGCCTGCGCGGCGCGAGCGGCGGCACCAACATGCAGGCGGGCGTGAAGCTCGCGCTGCGCGAGCTCGCGGCGCTGCCGGGCGCGCTCTCGCAGCCGCGCGCCAACGCGAAGAAGGTGATCCTGTTCCTCACCGACGGCCGCCCGTCGCTGCCCTTCGGGCTCGCCAACGTGGAGGACAAGGAGGACCAGCTCGCGGCGATCGACGCCGCGTCGCTGGCCAAGGTCGCGGGCGTGATGCTGAACGTCTACGGCCTGGGGCCCGAGGCGATCAACTACCCGATCGCCGCCAGCGAGATGGCCAAGGTCACCAACGGCACCTATACACCGGTCCGTGTACCCGGCGACATCGTCTCGCTGCTGTCCGGGGTGTCGTTCGCCAACGTGGAAGACGTGGTCGCCGTGAACCTGACGCTCATGGAGTGGGCCGGCCCGAACGACATCCTGCTCCTGCCCGACGGCTCGTTCAAAGGCTTCGTGCCGGTGCGACCGGGCATGAACCGCATCCGTGTGTCTGCGCTGGCCTCGGACGGCACGCGCGGCTCGACCGAGTTCGACCTGCAGTTCGCCACGCAGGGCATGACCTCGCTCGAGCTCGCCGCCGAGCAGGAGCGCATCCGTCAGCGGACCAAGGAGATCCAGCTCCGGCTCGAGCGCGACAAGCAAGAGGCCTTCCGCAAGCAGGAGCGCGAACGCACGCTCACGATCGGCGTGGAGCGCGGCGGGTCGACGGCTCCGGCGCCCGCGCCCGCGCCGAGCGCGCCGTCCACACCGACGCCGCCGGCCCCGACCATCCAGCCCCGCTGACTCGCGCGAGTCAGTTGACGAGGTTCGGGTCCGAGACTTCCTTGCGGACGAGCTTGCCCTTCTCGTAGTACGAGGTCACGTCGACGACGCCGTCGCCGTTCGTGTCCTCCTCGCGCTTGACCAGCACGACCTTGCCGGGGTCGGTGCCCTCGAAGTACTCGAACACGTCGGGCTTGCCGTCCTCGTTCTTGTCGCGCTCCACGCGCACCAGCACGCCCTTGTCGTCGAAGAACGTGCGTGAGTCCATCACGCCGTTCAGGTTCGTGTCTTCGATCTCGACGTGGCGCTTGCCGTTCACGTACTCGATGCGGCGGTCGATCTTGCCGTCGTTGTTGTTGTCGTATTCCTCGTACGCGAGCACGCCGTTCTGGTACTGCAGGAAGCCGTCGCGCTTGCCGTCGAAGTTGCGGTCGACCTCGACGCGCTCCGCCGACTCAGCGCCGTTGTAGATGATCCAGCGATCGGGCTTGCCGTCCTGGTTGGTGTCTTCCGCGCGGTCCTTCAGGCGGCCGTCGGGCAGATAGGTGTTCACGGCGTCGAGCGTGCCGTCGTAGTCGGTGTCTTCTTCGCGCGTGAGCACCTGACCGGTCTTCGGGTCGATCGTGATCTTGATCTCGGGCTTGCCGTCGCGGTCGGCGTCGAGCGTCTTCACCAAGAGCTCGCGCTTGCCGTCCTTCACGGTCTTGGTCTCGAAGATCGAGTCCGGGATCTCGCGCTGACACGGGCGCCGCGGCGCCGCGGTGGCGTCGGCCGGCGTGGAGCCCGCGCAGTCCTTCGACTCCTTCTGCAGCGCCTTGTTGATCTCTTCCTGCTTGTTGATCGCGGCGAGCAGCTCTTCCTGGTGCTTCAGCTCGGCCTCGATCTCGGCCTCGAGGTCTTCCTGCTTCTTGAGCTCCTGGTCGACCTCGCTCTCCATGTCCTCGTCGTTGCCGCGCGGGTGACTCGAGGCGGGCTGTTGGCGCCGGCCGGACTCGAACGGAACGTCGCCCGTGATGATGCCGTACATGCCGAACAGCGCGGCGCCGGCGAGCGCGCCGATGCCGCCGAACTGGGCGCCGATCACGGTGCCGATGATCATGCTCTCCAGCCCGGCCTCGGCGCGGCGCGCCATGTCACTCTGGCGCACGCGCTGCGCCTGCGTGGCGGGCTTCTTCTTGCCGCCCTTGGTCGGCGCGGGATCGGGGGCGCTGTCGTCGTCGTCCTTCGACGCCGCCGGGGTCGCCGCGGGCTTCGCCGACGAGTCACTCGCGGGCGTCGGGGAAGTCGCCGCCGGATCGGTCTTCGCGGGCGCGGGGTCGGTCGCGGGAGCGGACGGGGCCGACGAAGTGTCCGACACGGGCGTCGGGCCCGGTGCGGGGGCGCTCGGCGGGGTCGGCTTGGCCGTCGCGCACGCCAGGCTCGCGCAAAGCAAACCGATCAGGATCACCTGAGGGACGTCGCTCATCGGCTTGCGCTTCATCGCGGCCTCTCGGGCAACTCTAACCCGCCCCGTCGGATTTTGCCCCACGACTGATCGGTCGGCGGAAACGTGCGCTTGAGACGGGGCTTCGCGCAACCAGCTGCGCTCGTTTGTGTTCTACGCCACGGCGGGCCCGGGAAGATCTCGAGGCGATTGGTTGACTTCGCTGACGCGCTGCGTAAGCTCGAACACGTTCTATGGGTGGGCAGATGCTCAGGTCTGCGAAAAATGAGACCGATCTCGGTTTCATGAGGGACGCGTGGGCCTCACGCTGATCCAACGCAGCTCGGGCACGAGGCCGCCGAAGAATCCGAAGATCGCGCTGGTGCTCGCGGGGGGCGCGGTCACGGGCGGCGCGTTCAAGGTCGGAGGCCTGAAGGCGCTCGACGAGTTCCTCGTCGGCCGCAAGGTCACTGACTTCGACTCGTACATCGGTCTGTCGGCGGGCGCGTTCCTCGCCACGTCGCTCGCGGCGGGCATCACGCCCGACGAGATGATCGAGGCGCTCGAGGGCACGTCGGAGCGCCTCGACCAGCTGCGCCCGATCGACTTCTACAACCCGAACATCGGCGAGGTGATCGGGCGCGGCGCGGTGTTCAGCGCGCGCCTCGCGGCGTACCTGCCCGGGCTCTTGATCGATCTCTTGTCGGTGCTGCCCGACCTGCCGGGCAAGCTCGGACCGTCGCTGCGCCGGCTGATGGACGCGCCGAGCTACACGCATTTGGAGTCGTTTCTCATGGAGCTCTACGCCGAGGTCTCGCCCAAGCGCGAGTTCCCGTCGGTGGGGGCGCTCTTGCCGTCGGGCATCTTCGACAACGCGCCGCTCGAGCGCTGGCTCGCCACCAACATGGCGAAGATCGGCGTGCCGAACTACTTCGCCGACTTCTACCGCGAGACGGGCCGCAAGCTGTACATCACGGCGACCAACCTCGACACGGCGGAGCGCGTGTTGTTCGGGCCCGAGAACGATCACGGGCTCACGATCTCGGAAGCGGTGCGGGCCTCGAGCGCGCTGCCGGGCTTCTTCCGGCCCGCGCGCATCAACGGCGTCGACTACGTCGACGGCGGCATCCGCCGCACCGCGAACATCGACGTGGCGGTGGAGCAGGGCGCCGACCTGATCATCTGTTACAACCCGTTCCGGCCGTACCTGAACGAGCCGCACGCGCCCGGCCGCGTCGGCAGCCGCTATCTGTCGGACCGCGGGCTGCAGACCGTGATGAATCAGGTGCTGCGCACGCTGCTCCACAGTCGGCTCGCGATGGGCCTGCGCGCGTACATGTACGACGAGCACTTCCGCGGCGACATCGTGGTGATCGAGGCGCGCGAGACCGACGAGAAGTTCTTCGATCTGAACCCGCTCGTGTTCTGGCGCCGGTCCGACGCGGTGCGCCACGGTCTGGAGTCGGTGCGCAAGACGCTGCTCGATTCGGCCGACGTGCTGCAGCCGATCTTTGCGCGCTACGGCGTCGATTTCCGGGCCCCCGACCTGCGCCACCTGGGCGGTGAAGAGGCCCCCCAGGCGGAGCCCCGCTCCGCCGGGCCCAACTTGCGCGTGGTCTCGGGCTAGCGCTCCGTCCTTGAGCCCGCACAGGGCTCGTGATAGCTTGGCCCGCGATTTACCACGGAGTTTCCGTGGAATCGGGGTTCGTGAGGTCGCGCCCGTACGCGCCCGGACCACACCGAGGGAGCCCACCAGGGAACATGTGCACGCTGATCCTCCTGGACCGCGTCGTGCCGCACTTCCCGCTGATCGCGGCCACGAACCGGGACGAGTTCTTCGCTCGGCCGGCGGCCCGGCCCGCCCTCTTTCCGGCCTCAGGGGGTCGCCCGGCGCACGTGGCGCCCCGCGATCTCGAAGCGGGCGGCACGTGGATGGGGGTGAACGCCTCCGGAGTATTCGTGGGTCTGACCAACCGGCCCGTCTCCGAGAAGCCCCAGGGTGCCCGCTCGCGGGGCCTCCTCGTGCTCGATGCCCTGGGCCAGGGCTCCGCGGAGGCCGTGGCAGCCGAGCTGGAGCGCCAGGCGCGTACGCACTACGCCCCGTTCAACCTGCTGGCCGCCGACGGCCGCGAGACGTGGCTCATCCGGCGCACCCCAGAACGCCAGCAGGTGCGCGCGCTCGATCCGGGCTTACATGTGATCTGCAATCGAGATCCCGAGGACCCGAGCTCCGAGAAGGTCCGACGTATCGAGAAGGAGGTCGCCGGCATCGATCTTCTGCTCGAGCCGGAGGCGCTGCGCGGGGAGCTGTTCTCCGTGCTGCGCCGGCACGCTTCGGCCTCGAATCCCTTCGAGAATTCCTGCGTCCATACCGCCGAGTACGGCACCCGCTCGTCGTCCGTGATCCTCCTGGGCGCAGCGCACAGCGCGTACTGGTACGCCGACGGGGCACCCTGCCAGTCCGAGTACCGCGATTTCACCGGCCTGCTCCACGACCTTCGCGTCGTCGGGCAGGTGTGAGGGCATGACCAGTTGAAGAGAATCGGAAGCAACCTGAGACCCGCGGACCAGAAGCCGCACCGCAACCTGCGCAGCATCATCCGCTACTCGACGAGCGAGAAGCCGTACAACGACTACCCGCGCCGCATCCTCTCGCCGCCGACGCCCAAGGAGTGCTGCACCGACGAGAACCGCGAGCTCGTGGGCAACACGCGCGAGATCGACGGCTTCAAGTTCTGCTACAAGATCTGCAAGACCTGCGGGCACGCGGTCCGCTACTTCTATCCCGCGGTCGAGAGCAACGACGAGGCCGTGAGCAAGTACCGCGCCTGGAAGCGGTACATGGCGCAGTAACTGACACCGAGGGGGGTGAGTCAGTGAAGCTCTCCACGAGGGCGCGCATTGCTCGCGAGGAGCTGCGGTTCCTGTCGCCGCGCAAGCTGTACAACCTCGCGCTGGAGGCGATCGCCCCGCGCCTGCGCTGGGTGCGGCTGCCCTATCGCCCGACGAAGATCACCGTCGAGTCGGGGAACGTGTGCAACCTGCGCTGCCCGCTGTGCCCGACGGGGCAGGGCGACCGCTCGGCGCAGAAGGGCATGATGCCCTACGACACGTTCGTGAAGGTCCTTGACCAGCTGGGTCCGGACCTGATCACGGTGCGGCTCTACAACTGGGGCGAGCCGCTGCTCAACAAGCACATCGTGAAGATGTGCCAGCTCGCCTACGACCGGCGCGTGTCGGTGAAGCTCTCGAGTCACTTGAACGACCTGACGCCGGAGCTCGCCGAGGGGCTGCTGCGCGCCAAGGTGAAGAAGATCTACATCTCGGCCGACGGCGCCACGCCGGAGAGCTACGCGATCTACCGCCGCGGCGGTGACTGGAAGCGGGTCATGGACAACATCCGCATGCTGGTCGCCAAGAAGCGCGAGCTGAACGCCGACTTCACGCGCGTGATCTGGCTGTTCCACGTGTTCCGCCACAACGAGCACGAGGTGCCGATCGCGAAGCGCCTGGCGGCCGAGCTCGGCGTCGAGCTGCAGCTCAACGCCGCGCGCACCGACATGGGCAAGGAGATCTTCGAGACCGCCGAGCAGGCGCTCGAGCGCGACGGTCACTGGCTGCCCGAGTCGACCGACTATCTCGCGTTCGACCGCGAGAAGAAGAGCGCGCAGCGCGAGGCCATGTGCACGCTGCCCTGGAAGGACACCGCGATCAACTGGGACGGCAAGGTGCTGGCCTGCTGCAGCGTCTACAGCGAGAAGCACCACTACGGCTCGATCCACGAGCAGGACTTCGGCGAGATCTGGAACGGCTCGATGTACACCGAGGCGCGGCGCGAGATCATCGGCGAGTCACCGACCCAAGACACGATCTGCAAGACCTGCAAGCACAACGGCTACTTGTTCTTGTAGGGCGCCGGCGCCTCCACCTTGCGCTTCGGCTCTTCCATCGAGGAGGCCGAGGCGAGTCAGCTGATCAAGCCTCTGATCGAGCGGCAGCCATCGCTCGCTCGAACGCTCTGACCTAGGCCTCGAACTCGAACGCCTGCGGATTCGCGAGCAGCGCGCCGTGACTCGTGAAGCGCCAGTGCGGCGGGGCCCGGAAGCGGCCGTAGGGGGCGAGCGCGGCCAGCGCGCGGCCGATCACCTGGTCGGCGGGCGCGCGCGGCAAGGCCGTGCCGGGGTCGAGCAGCTCGACGCGCGCCCCGTCGAGCCGCACGGGCCGCAGCGCGGGCAGGTTCAGGCGCTCGAGCTGGTGCGCGCTGACCCAGCAGCGGCGCGCCTCGTCGGGGCCGAGCTCGAGCCGCAGCGTCTTCGCGCCGGCGCGCGCGCGCACCACGAGCGCACTGCCCTCGCGCGCGAGATTGCGGCCCTCGGAGAGCGCCGAGTCCGCGGCGCGCCGCGCGTCGCGCGCGCGGATGCGGCGGAACTCGGGCCAGATGCGTTGCCAGGCGGCGCGCCGCTCGGCGCGGCCCGTGCCCGGGCCCAGGTAGCTGGCCAGGAAGCGCAGGCGGTCGCTGCGCGAGATACCGAAATCCTTGCGGTGCAGCTTCGCGAGCAAGGTCCAGGCGCGCGCGCCGAGCGGGCCGCGGCGCAGGCGCGCGCGCTCGAAGTCGATCAGCGCGAACGCGCCGTCGGGGCGCAGCAGGAAGTTGTTGGGCGAGAAGTCGTCCTGGTCGACGCCGGCGTCGTGCAGCCGGCGGGCGAACGCGGCGAAGCGCACGAGTAACTCGCGGCGCTCCAGGCCCTGCTCGCGCAGCCCCTCGAACACGGCGCGCAGGTCGCGCGCTCCCGCGTCGCGACTCACCGCGAAGCTGCGCTCGAGCAGGCCCCGGCTGCGCCGCTCCCCCACCGCCACCGGGCGCACCACCTCGACGCCGCGTGCGGCGATCCGGCGCGCCACCGCGCGCTCGCGCCGCGCTTTCGACGGGCGCCAGAAGTAGCGCCAGCGCGCGAGGCCTGGCGGCAGGCTGAACACCTTCACGTACAGGACCGGCTCGCCGCCGCCTTCCAGCCGGTAGAAGCGTTTGCGGCCCGCGGACTCGCGAGCCACACTGCCCGGGCCCTCGAGCGCGCGCTCCGGCGCGGCCATGAGCGCTTCGAGGCGCGGAGTGCGCTCGCCGTCGACCCACCAGCGGAGGCTCGTCTCGGAGCGCGCCATCGAGACACGAGGCTAGCAGAGATGAAGATCGAAACGCTCCGCGATGCGGAGCGCTATCTCGACGGACTCATCAACCGCGAGCAGAAGACTCAGTACGACTACGAGCGGCTGGGTCTGGGGCCGATCCGCGCGCTGCTCGCGGCCGTCGGGAGCCCGGAGCGCGGCTTCCCTTGTCTCCTGGTCGCGGGCTCGAAGGGGAAGGGCACCACCACGCTCGCGGCCGAGCAGCTGCTGCGCGGCGCGGGGCGGCGCGTGGGGGCCTTCACCAAGCCCCACCTCGAGAGCTGGCGCGAGCGCTTCCGCGTCGACGGCGAGCTCGTGGCCGAGGGCGATCTGGTCGCCGCGCTGCGCGACATCCAGCCGGCGATCGAGGGCCTGCGCGGCGACACCGAACGGTGTCCGAGCTTCTTCGACGTGACGGTCGCGCTGGCGCTCGTGCTGTTCCGCCGCGCGGGGGCCGAGGTGGGCGCGATCGAGGTCGGCCTGGGCGGCCGGCTCGATTCGACCAACGCCGTCGACGCGCGAGTCACCGTGGTGACCGCGATCCAGCTCGAGCACACCGACAAGCTGGGCGACACGCTGGAGGCGATCGCGCGCGAGAAGGCCGGCATCTTCCGCGCGGGCGTGCCCGCGCTGCACGGGGCGCTCGCGCCCGAGGCCTGGGGCGCGGTGGCGGCGCAGGCCATCGCCGTCGACGCGCCGCTCGAAGAGGTGCGCGCGCTCGACGTGCGCGCCGACCGCGCGGGCCTGCGCTTCCGACTCTCCGACGGCCGCGCGCTGGCGAGCCCCGTGCTGGGCGCGCACCAGGCGGGCAACCTGGCGCTGGCGGTGCGCGCGGTCGAGCTCCACCTGGGCCGCACGCTCGCTGCCAGCGAGCTCGCGACACTGGGCAGCCTGCGCCTGCCCGCGCGCGTCGAGCCGATCGGCGACGCGATCGTCGACGACGCACACACGCCGGACTCGGCCCGGGCCCTGCGCGAGACACTCGCGGCGCTCTGGCCCGACACGCGCTGGGTGTTCGTGCTCTCGATCTCGCGCGACAAGGACGCGGCCGGCATCCTGGCCGAGCTCGCGCCGGTGACACGCGCCTGTGTCGCCACGGCGGCCGAAGCCACGCGCTCGCTCGACCCCGAGGAGATCGCGTCGCTGGCCTGGGCCGCGGGCATCGGCGCGGTCGAGACCCAGCCCGAGCCGGTGAAGGCGCTGGCTCGCGCGCGCGAGCTGCTGCACCCGGGCGACCGCATCGCGGTCTCGGGCTCGGTGTTTCTCGCCGGCGCGCTGCGCCGGCACTTGGTGGCCGCCGCGCGCCCCGTGTAGACTGCCGCCCCCGAGGAGATCCCCCGTGGCCCTGATCCGCAAGAAGACCGGCAACTTTCTCGAGGACTTCCGACTCGGACAGCTGTTCCGCCACAAGGGCGGGCGCACGGTCAGCGAGGGACTCACCGCTCACTTCACCGACTTCTCCTACACGGCGAACCCGCTGCACCGGAACCTGCGCTACGCGCAGCGCTACGGCTACGAGTCGATGCCGATCCCGCCCGGTCTGGTGATGGCCGTCGCGTTCAGCCAGACCGTCGAAGACATCTCCGAGAACGCGCGCGCGAACCTCGAGTACATCGACATGCGCTTCGGCGCGACCGTGTACGTGGGAGACACGATCGAGACCGAGACCACCGTGCTGGGCGTGAAGAGCTCGGCGAGCCGGCCCGAGCTCGGCGTCGTGCACGTGCAGAGCATCGCGCGCAAGCAGACCGGCCAGATCGTGCTCGCCTACCAGCGCAAGGTGCAGGTGTTCCGGCACGAGGCCGCTGCGAAGCTCGACGAGGGCGAGGTGCCGGCCGCGCCGGTCGACGTGTCACTCGAGCTGCCGGCCTACGATCCCAACGCCGGCTACGCCGAGCTCGCGCATCTGTCCAACTCCGATACCTACTTCGAGGACTTCAGCGCGGGAGACACGATCGAGCATTCGCGCGGCCGGGTCATGACCGACGAGCACATCTTCCTGACCGGCATGCTCGACAACACCAGTCAGGTGCACTGCAACCAGACGCTGATCGACCGCGACCCCAGCCGCTATCTCGGCGGGAAGCTCGTGGTCTACGGCGGGATCCCGTTCGCGCTGTGCCTCGGCCTCTCCAGCCCCGACATCTCGGACAACAGCCTGGGCGACGTCGTCTACAGGACCGGCCGCCACACCGCGCCGATCTTCTCGGGTGACACGGTGTTCGCCTCGACCGAGATCCGCGGCAAGCGCGACTTCGCCGGCCGGCCCGACCTCGGCCGGCTCGAGGTCACCCTGCGCGGCCACAAGTTCGAGCGCACCGGCACGGAAGAGAAGCGCGTGCAGATCTTCGAGCTCGAGCGCGAGCTCTCGGTCAAGCGCCGCAGTCACTACGCCAAGAGCTAGCCGGCCGCTTGCAGCTCGACGAAATGCCGGTACGCGCCGTCGGGCAACGCGACGAGCTCTTCGTGCGTTCCGCGCTCCACGATCCGGCCCTCGCGCAGGAACAGGATCTGGTCGGCGTCGCGCACCGTCGAGAGCCGATGAGACACGAGCAGCACGATCCGGTCGCGCGCGGCCTCGCGCAGCGAGGCGAGCAGGTGGCGCTCGGTGTCGGGGTCGAGCGCCGAGGTCGGCTCGTCGAGGATCAGGATCGGCGCGTCGCGCAGCAGCGCGCGCGCGATCGCGAGTCTCTGCTTCTGCCCCACCGAGAGCCCCGCGCCGCCGCGGCCCAGCCGCGTCTGCCAGCCGTCCGGCAGGCTGCGCACCAGCTCGTCCACGCCGGCGACCTGCGCGGCGCGGCGCAGCTCGAGCTCGCTCGCGTCGCGCTTGGCCAGGCGCAGGTTCTCCTCGAGCGTGCCCGCGAACAGGGCGGTCTCCTGGAACACGAACGCGATCTGCGCGCGCAGCGACTCGCGCGTGACTCCCGCCAGGTCGACGCCGTCGACCCGCACGCAGCCGCGCTGCGGCGCGAGGAAGCGCGGCACGTGCCAGAGCAGGGTGGTCTTGCCCGCGCCCGCCGGGCCGACGATCGCGGTCATCTGGCCGCGGCGCGCCTCGAAGTCCACGTCGCGCAGCGTCGCCCCACCCTCGGTGTGAGCGAAGTCGACGTGCTCGAAGCGCAGCGACTCGCGGGCGCGCGGCAGGTCGCGCGCGCCGGGCGCGTCGCGCTCCGGCTCGGCGTCGAGCAGCGCGAACACGCGCTCCAGGCCCGGCGCCGAGAAGTTCAGCGAGAACCACATGCCGCCCAGATACCCGCAGAACACGGCGATCTGCACGAACCAGGTCACCAGCACCGACACGTCGCCCAGGCTGATGCGGCCGGCGATCGCGAGGTCGACGACCTCGAGGAACGCGCCCCGCACCACGGCCACACCCGGCACCAGCGCACACAGGACCGCGAGCATGGCGACCGCGATCATGCCGCGGTGGCGCTGGAACGACTCCAGGCTCTCGCGGTCGAAACGCGCGCGCTCGCGCGACTCACCGCTCTGCGTCTGCACGGCCACGATGTTCGCCACGCCCTCTTCGAGCGAGCTGGTCGCAATCGCGCCCGCGCTGCGGCTGCGCAGCATGCGGCGCCGCAAGAGCTCCGCGAACGGCCAGGTCGCGAGCAGCGTGACCGGCGCGAGCGCGAGCGCCCAGAGCGCGAGCTCGGGCACCCCGAAGCTGTCCCAGATCGCGTAGGCGTACACCGCCACGCCGAACGGCGCGACGGTCGTGATCAGCACCAGCCGGTAGCACGCCCAGCTGATCGACGGCGTGTCGTACATCAGCCGGTAGACCGCATCGCCGATGCGCGCGTCCTCGAGCTTGGACAGCGGCAGCGCCTGGATGCGCTCGAACAGGCGCGAGCGGAAGCCGTGATTCAGGTCCTGGGTGAGTCGCAGGGTCCAGCCGAACTCGAACAGGCCGAAGATCCCGCCCACGTAGCTGAAGCCCAGGTTCGCCGCGTTCTCGGTCTCGGTCGCGGCGTCGACCCCGCCGGCGCCGAACGCATTGGTCTGGTCACGCTCGCCCCCGCTCGTGCCGATCTGCCCGATCACCAAGAGCAGCACCACCTGCGCCGCGACCGTGAGCCACAAAATCTCGACGGGCGACGCGCCGATCAGGAGCCGCACCAGCGGCCGCGCGAGAAACGGGAAGGTGTGGATGCGCTCGGCCAGCGGGAGATTCCCGATCACGTGGTCGATCAGGAGCTTGATCGGCACGGGCAGCACGAGCAGCGGCGTGATCGAGAGCAGGCTCATCGCGACCTTGGCCGCGAAGCGCGCGCGCAGCGGCCGCACGTAGCGCAGCGCGCGCGCGAGCGTGGCCCAGGTGCTCACGGCCGGGCCCCTGCCGCGCTCGCGTCGGCCTCCGCCAGCGCGCGGTAGGCGCCGCCCGGCCGCGCGAGCAGCTCGGCGGGCGTTCCGGTCTCGACCACCTTGCCGTGGTCGAGAAACACGACCCGGTCCGCCAGCCGCACCGTCGACGGCCGGTGAGTCACCAGGAAGATGCAGCGGCCGCGGCCCCACTCGGCCAGGTTGCGCACCAGCCTGTGCTCGGTCTCGGCGTCGAGCGAGGCGGTCGGCTCGTCGAGCAGGAGGACGCGCGGGTCCTTGAGCAGCGCGCGCGCCAGCGTGAGCCGCTGGCGCTGGCCGGTCGAGAGCTTCGCTCCGCGCTCGCCGAGCTGCGTGTCGTAGCCCTCGGGCAGGGCGGCGATGAACTCGTCGGCGCAGGCCACGCGCGCCGCGGCGCGCACCTCGGAGTCACTCGCGCCCGGCCGCGCGTAGCGGATGTTCTCGCGGATGCTGGCCGCGAACAAGACGTTCTCCTGCAGGGCGATCGCGACCGCGCGCCGCAGCTCGGCGACGCGCAGCCGGCGCAGGTCGACACCGTCGATCTCGATCGCGCCCGAGTCGGGATCGAACAGCCGCAGGAGCAGCGCCATGACCGTGCTCTTGCCCGCGCCCGTGGGCCCGACGAGCGCAGTGACTCCGCCGACCGGCGCCGTGAAGTCCACACCGACCAGCGCCGGGCGGTCGGGGCGATAGGCGAAGGACACGTCGCGGAAGGCGATCTCGTGCGCGAGCGGCGCGAGCGGCCGCGCGTCGGGCGCGTCGGCGATCTCGGGCTCGCGCTCGAGCAGCTCGAACGCGCGGTCGAGCCCCACCGCGATGTCCTGCGCGTGCGTCCACACGCGAAACACGTCGGTGATCCCGTCCGAGCCGCTGGCGTAGAGGCCCTTCCAGGTGTTGTAGAGCCCGAGCGTCCAGACCGCGAAGCCGGCCTGCAGCAAGAACGCCTGCAGCGGGCCGATCTGCAGGCGCGAGGCGACCTCGGCCAGCCACAGCGGCCGGGCCTCGGCGGTCGCGAGCGTGGCCACGAGCGTCGCGCCCAGCACCACCGCGCCCACCGCCCAGAACGCCCCGACCCCGAACGCCGCCACCCAGCTGCGCGCCGCGCGCGCGCCGGCGAAGGCCGCGCGCGAGGCCGACTCGAAGCGCGCCTGCTCGAACGCTTCGAGCCCGAACGCCTTGATCACGCGCATGCCCGACAGGCTCTCCTGGATCTGCGAGGTCAGCGCGCTGTTCGACGCGCGCGCCACGCGGAAGCGGCCGCGCAGGCGCGCGCCCAGCGTGTGCGCGAGCACGCCCAGCGGCAGCCACACGGCGACCAGCGCGAGCGCCAGCCAGGGCGAGAACGAGGCCAGCACTGCGGTCAGGGCCACGAAACGCAAGAGCGCAAAGCCGGGCGCCAGCAGGAAGGACTGCACGATCTGAGTCACCATGGCGCTGTCCTGCACCGTGCGGTAGATCGCGTCGCCCACGCGGCTCTGGTCGTGGAAGCGCAGCGAGAGCGCCTGCAGCCGATCGACCATCTGCATGCGCAGTGACTGGTTGAGTCTCTGCAGGATCCAGACGCCGTAGTACATCACGGCCATCGCCCCGGCCGCGGTCGCGATCGCCACGCCGCCCACCAGCCAGGTGAGTCGCTCGGCTGCGTGCCGCCGCAGCTCGGGAGTGAGTGCGCTCGCGGCCGCCGGGTCGAGCCCGAGCACGCGCGCCGCCAGGGGCGAGAAGTCGTGGCCCTGCAGCACCCCGTTCCAGAGCGCCGGCGCCAGCACCAGGAAGCAGGAGAGCCCGGCGAGCAGGAGCGCCGACGCCGAGAGCGCCAGCAGCACGAGATGCCGGCGCAGGCCGCGCAGGAGCGGCCACGTGCGCACGACCAGCCGGGCCAGCCCGCGCAAGTCCA
Organism: Myxococcota bacterium; assembly: GCA_035498015.1. Taxonomy (NCBI): domain Bacteria; kingdom Pseudomonadati; phylum Myxococcota; species Myxococcota bacterium. The sequence continues at coordinate 5,483 of DATKAO010000149.1, read as the reverse complement.
GCCCGGCGTCGCGAGCCGGGGCGAGCTCGGGTCCGTTCCAGCTCATGCGCGCGCGATGTTACCCTGCCAGCGATGGTTCGAGCCCTGACTCTGGCCGACACGGCGGACGCGCGCAGTCTCTTGCGCGCCCGGCCGCTGCGGAACGTCTTCCTGGACTACGTGGTCTCGGCCGGTGCGTTGGGGCGTGCACCGGGCTTCCTGGGCTTCGAGTCGGGTGGCCGCCTGCTGGGAATCCTGTTGATCGGGCCTCTGGGCGGGACCGCGCTCGAGGTGCAGGACCCCGCGGCCTACGCGCCGCTCGCCGACGCCGCAGGGCGCGCCGCGCTGCGCCCGCGCCACATCGTGGGCAGCGAGGACGTGACCGAGCCGTTCTGGAATGAGTACGCGCGCCACGCACCGGCGCTGCGCTGGTCGCGGCGCGAGCCGGTGTTCGCCATGCGCGCCGAGGACCTCGCGCGCAGCGACGACGGCGCGCGGCTGGTGCGCGTCGACCCCGCGCGGCCGGGCGAGGCCGAGGAGATCACCGAGAACAGCGCCCAGCAGCACCGCGAAGACCTGGGCGACGACCGCTACGCGGCCGACGAGGCCGGCTTCCGCGAGCGCCACCACCGCGACGTGCGCGAGGGCCGCTGGTGGGTCTCGCGCGTGCGCGGCCAGATCGTGTTCCAGGTGCACGTGGGCGCGGCGAGCCCGACCGCCGTGCAGCTCGGCGGCGTCTTCGTGCCGACCTGGGCGCGCGGGCGCGGCCACGCCACGCGCGGCATGCGCGCGGTGACCGCGCGCATGCTCGAGCGCCACGACATGGTGACCCTGTACTGCGACGAGGCGAACACCGCTGCGCGCCGCGTGTACGAACGGCTCGGCTTCCGGCGCGTGTACTCCAACCGGAGCTACCTGCTCGACGAGCCGCTCGAGGGCTCGCCCGTCCCGTCGTGAGCCGTGCGTAAGCTCGCGCTGCTGGTCGGCACCCTCTTGCTCATGCTCGTGCTGGGCGAGCTCGCGCTGCGCGTGCTCTGGCGAAACCCGTTCGCCAGCGAGTCACCCGACCTCTTGCTCACGCTGCGCTGGCAGCACAACCTCACCGACCGGCTGGTCGACCGCAGCGTCCTGCACCTCGACCCGCCCAAGGTCCGCTTCCGCACCGACGCGCGCGGCTTCATCGAGCCGGTGGCGCGCGTCAGCGGGCCCGAGTTCACGCTGGTCTTCCAGGGCGGCTCGACTACCGAGTGTCTGGTGGTGCAGGAGGACCTGCGCTGGCCCAACCTGGTGCCGGTGCAGCTCGAGCCCATGGGCTTCCGCGTGAACGCGCTGAACGCCGGCAAGTCGGGCAACACCGCGCACGACTCACTGGTGAACCTGGTCGAGCTGATCGGCTCGAGCCGGCCCGACGTGGTGCTGCTGATGAACGCGGTCAACGACGTGGGGCTCCTGGCCGAGTACGGCTACGCGCGCCACGGCTCGAACCACGACGGCTGGCGCGTCGGGCTGCGCTGGGCGGGCATGTCGCTCTCGAGTCACTCGGCGCTGGCCGGGCTGGTGCGCCGCGCGCTCGACTTCCCGGCGCAGAACGACCTGGCCGGCGTGCGCAGCGAGGCGGGCAAGCTCGCGGGCCAGCCCGACCCGCTGCCCTACGTGGCGCGCGTGCGCGCGTGGGTGCGCACGGCGCGCGCCTTCGGCATCGAGCCGGTGCTGATCACCGAGCCGCTGTCGAGCATGCGCAATCAGTACACGCCGCCCTGGACCGACGCGGGCGCGCTCGCGCTGTTCAACGACCGCGTGCGCGCGATCGGAGTGGAAGAGGGCGCGAGCGTGATCGACCTGGCGGCCCTGATGCAGCGCGAGCTCAGCGTGCGGAAGCCCGAGGAGCTCTACTACGACGGCCTGCACGTGAACGACGACGGCTCGCGCCTGTACGCACGGCTGGTGGCCCAGGAGCTCGCGCGCGAGGTGCTGCCGCGGGTCCGGTCGCGCGCCGGCTACTCGGCTCCGCAGACCGCCCGGTAGTTGCGCCAGGAAGCCGCGAGCCACTCGCGCGCGCGTCTCTCGGCGGCCTCGCGTTGCGACGCGTTCACGTCGCTGCGGATCGCGAACAGGGTCATCGGGCGGCTGCCCGTGAACGCTTGCCGCGGCGCCGCGCGCAGCTGGGTGCGCCAGCCGTTCTCGACGGGCTTGCCCTCGTAGACGGTGAACGACTCGATCACCGCGTCCCGGTCGCGGTGTGCGTCGTCGTCGCCTCCGAGCCTCGAGCGCACGATCGGCAGCTTCGCGCCGTCGACCTCGAGCCAGTCGGGCTGGTCGCCGCCGGGCTCGATGTCCCACCACAGCCGGCGCGTGCCGCGGTAGTAGAGCTGCTTGGGGTCGTAGGAGCGCACGATCGCGAACTTGAGCTCGGGCGCGCCCTCGCCCGGCGGCAGCCGGCCCTCGCGCCACTGGTGCACGTCGAAGTTGCGCCGCACCTCGGCGTCGCGCTCCGCAGTCACCATGCCGGGGCCCATGGCGGGCACGAGCGCGTCGGGGTTCGCGCAGTCGTCCCTGCGCACGTGCAGGTACGAGTGGATCGAGACCGGCACCAGCGCCACGGCGAACAGCGCAGCCGCGGGCAGCGCGAAGCGCCCCGAGAGCGGCGGCCGTGCGTTGCCGGCCGCGCCATGCAGCGCGTCGCGGCCCGCGAGCCAGACCAGCGCCCCGATCACGAACACGAACAGGAACAGACCCGAGCCCGGGTGGATCCAGGTCTCGAGGATCCCGCCGCCGTAGCGGCTCACCAGGAGAGTCAGCACGGTGACTCGCACCACGTTGCAGGCGAGCGCGAGCGGAACGGCGGCCGCGAGCACGATCGCGCGCCGCGCCGGGCTGCGCGACAGGTGGGCGAGGATGACCGCGGTCAGGATCGCCGCGTACAGCGTCGCAAAGCCGCTGCAGTTGTCGGCCACGTTCACGCTCTGGCCGGGGATCGCGAGGATCGTGCCGTCGCGCGCCACGGGCAGGCCCAGGAACGGCAGCACGGCCGCGACCGCGATCGCGGTGATCGTGCGCAGCACCATGAACAGCGCCGAGATCGCGCCGGCGGGGATCGGCAGCATGAACAGACCGATCGCGAGCGGCAGCGCGATCGCGCGCGTGCGCGCGCCACCGAGAAACAGGAGTGACAGCCCGGGCAGCGCGAGCACCAGCGCGAGCGCCGACAGGATCTGGGTCTTGATCGCGCTGTCGAACACCAGGAGCGCCACCGCCGCGCCCACGAACGCGAAGCCCCAGGCCGACGCGCGCGGCTCGGGGTCGGTGTCCTGCTTCAGCTGGTCCAGCGCGAGGTAGGCGATCAGGAACGGCACGAAGATCCCGTGACCGTTGCGGTAGATCGAGTCCGTCCAACGCCCCACGAGCCAGGCGAACGTCGGCGCGAACGCGAGCGCGAAGATGGCGAGCCAGAGCCAGCGGCGCGTCATGGCGCTGGGGTTCAGATCCTCGGGAACTTCGGCGGACGGCGCTCCAGGAAGGACTGCACGCCCTCCTTGAAGTCCGGCCGGCTGAAGCTCTCGACCATCAGCTTCACCGCCTCGTCACAAGACGGCCCGAGCTCGCGCGTGAGCTGTTGGTAGACCTGGCGCTTCATGACCATCATGGACGAGGGCGAGGAGTTGGCCGCCAGCTCGCGCACGTAGTCCTGGCAGTGACTCACGAGCTTCTCGTCGGGCAGCACGCGATTCACGAGCCCGATGCGCTCGGCCTCGCGCGCGTCGATCTTGCGGCCCGAGAGCAGGAGGTCGAGCGCGTGGGCCGTGCCGACCAGCCGCGGCAGGGTCCACGACAGGCCCCACTCGGCGATCAGCCCGCGGCGCACGAACGCCGTGGTGAAGGTCGCCGACTCACTGGCGAAGCGCAGGTCGCAGAACAGCGCGATCGGCATGGCCATGCCCGCGCACGGGCCGTTGATCGCAGCCACGATCGGCTTGCGCAGCGACATCAGGTACGAGTAGGTCTTGCGGAACGAGTCACCCATCTCGGGGTCGCCGGGGTCGGCCGCGAGCTCCGCGTGGGCCCGGCCGCCGCGCTCGCCCGCGCTGATCGCCTGCAGGTTCTTCAGGTCCGCGCCCGCGCAGAAGCCGCGGCCCGCGCCGGTGAGCACGATGCCCACCACGCTGCGGTCGGCTTCGGCCTTGGCCAGCGCGTGCCGGACCTCTTCACCCATGCGATCGGTCCAGGCGTTCAGCCGGTCCGGCCGGTTCAGCTGGATGGTCGCGACCGGGTCGGAGACGTCGTAGAGAATCTGCTCGTACACGGAACCTCCCTCAAGGCCTCATGCCACGCCGCTTCACGCCGACCTCGGCGGGTAGCAGACGGTACGCGGTCTCGGCCCACTCGCACAGCAGCGGCCGAGTGTCTCGCGGATCGATGATCTCTTCCACGCCGAAGATCTCGGCGGTGCGGAACGGGGAGCGCATGGCGTGGAGCTTGGTCTCGAGCTCGTGCCGCAGCGCCTCGGGGTCGGGCGCGGCCGCGAGCTCGCGCTTGTAGGCCGCCTCGACGCCGCCTTCGATCGGCAGCGAGCCCCAGTCGCCCGAGGGCCAGGCGTAGCGCAGGTTGAGCTTGGAGTGATTGCCGTGCGCGGCCCCGGCCACGCCGAACACGCGCCGCACCAGGATCGAGGCGGTCGGCACGGTGGCCTGGTACACGGCGGCGATCGCGCGCGCGCCGCGCCGGATCGTGCCCTGGCGCTCGCCCGCCACGCCGACCAGGAAGCCCGGGTTGTCGACGAAGCTCACGATCGGCAGGTGGAAGGTGTCGCACAGGTCGACGAAGCGCGTCCACTTGTCGGCCGCCGGTCCGTCGATCGCGCCGCCGAGCCACTTCGGGTCGTTGCCCAAGACGCCGACCGGGCGCCCGCCCAGCCGCGCCAGCCCCGTCACGAGTGAGCGCCCGAAGCGCGGAGAGATCTCGAAGAAGCTGGCCGCGTCGCACACCAGGCCGATGATCCGGCGCACGTCGTGCGGCTGGCGCCGGCTGCGCGGCACGATCTGCAGGAGCTCCTCCGCGCGCCGGGTCGGCGGGTCCAAAGAGGGCGCGACCGGCGGCAGCTCGAAGACCGAGCTCGGGAGATACGACAGGAAGCGCCGGATCTGCGCGAAGGCCTCGTCCTCGCTCGCGACCTCGTTGTCGACCGCGCCGCTCTCGCGCGTGTGGATCGACGAGCCGCCCAGAGTCTCCTTGTCGACGTCCTGGCCGATGCCGCGGCGCACCACGGGCGGCCCGGCGACGAACAGCTGGGCCGTGCCGCGCGGCATGACCGAGAAGTGCGACAGCACCACGCGCGCGGCGCCCAGCCCGGCCACGGGGCCGAGCGCGGCCGCCACCACCGGCACCGTGGCGAGTGACTCGGCCATGATCTCCATGGCGGGATTGGCGGGCACGTAGGTGCGGCGCGTGGTCTCGAGTGACTTCACGCTGCCGCCGCCGCCCGTGCCGTCGACCAGGCGCACGATCGG